>NZ_WKFA01000087.1:0-16308 GCF_021605325.1 Pseudomonas sp. PA-7-1E | reverse complement strand
TGCAAAAGCCCCTGCGGGGAGGGGCTTTGGGGGAGGCGAAAAAAAACCGCTTTCGCGGTGGGTTATTTCAAAAAGCCAGGTTTAGAGGGCCATACAACTGCATCAGGATCGCTGCCTTGATCGGGAATATCTCGCAAGCCCTGACGGTAGGCCATAAATACAGGACGATCCTTGTCTAACATTGGATAGTCGGGCATGGCCGCGTAATCACTGGCCGCCAGGTCAGCGTCGCGAGCTTTACGAATCAGTGTCCATTTAATCAGCGGGTGAATCTCAGCAAGTGCAAATTCAGGTTTCATCAGTATTTTCCTTAACCCAGAGCCAACATAGTTCCCCAATCGGATGGGTGAGTGACGACACCTGTACAGGCACCGCCAAGCATGACTTCAATTAGTCCACTATTAGAAGTACGCATAGGGTGAATATGCATATAGTGAGAAAAGAACCCTGTCGGGGGCACGGGAACAGCGCACCAGCGCCATTTACCCTTTTTGTTACCCGTAGTCCACGTACCGTCGACAGAACCCTCTACCACCCGAACAAAAGCAGCTATTGTCATGTGAGTATTGAGAGGCACAGGTGTTGTTCCGCTCAATCGTTCCATATCGACCGCACAAGGGAAAGCAAGCCAAGGACTGACATTGTCCTCCGACCATTTCATTTGCCAGACGTGAATGGGGTTTCGCCAATACTCGGCCGAACTAATATCGAAATCAGGAAACTGCTCACGCACATCTGCCTGAACCTGGCGCATAAAATCGACGTCTGCCTGAGGACGCCCCGCCGATTGAGCTACCTGAGTCATCGTCCGTGTTTTTGTCGCTGTGACCTGAGTATGCACATACCAACCGTCAATCAGGTTACCGGTCACATCAGGAGCCATATGAAAGTTTTTTGTCATCGCCACTCTGGGTATATGGCGACTTAAACTCAAAAGCTGGTCTTCATATTTCCTCTGGGCATCTGCAAGGGCTTTATCAATCTCCCCTACCTTACCCGCCACCGTATTCGTTAAGTTGTTTGCCGCGCTGACAACTGCGGCCAATTGCTGTTCAGTACTCAATGTTTGAACTCCTTGTTTTACTGGTCATTCCTTAACGGCTTTCAATCAAGCCAACGTATTGCATCCTGACGGCCAAATGAAGCATGCGATCAATCTGTCTTCGCCTCCAGCGCTATCAGGCGAAACAGCACCCCAATACCTCGTGTCATCGTGTCGATGCTCGCTGCCGAGAGCGACGCTAGCTCTTCAGTCAGCAGGATATTGAGATTCTCAGTCCCCACCGCTACCGTCACGCTATCCGCCGGCAACGGCGAAACATCCAGCGTAAACTTCTGCAGCACCCGCGCCGCCGCCGCTTTATACGTCAGCAACTTCCCCGCCACGGAATACACCGCCAACAACGTCCCGCTGGCGAGGTAAAACCCGAACTCGCCAATCTCATACTCACCATCGCCATCGAACAGCGCGGCCATCCTGAGTTGGCGCTCGCCCAGGTCTTCGTAATCAACGATGGCCACCCGTTGGCGCTCGTCACGCAAGGCCACTTCGCTGCCGTCGGGGTTGTAGCGTGCGGTGCCGGCGCCGATGTGGGTGATTTCGCCTTTGAGGCCCTGGTTCTTTGCCTGCAGCACTTCATCCAAACCTTTGGAGGTGAAGCGCACCAGGCGCGTGATTTCATCTGTCATGGCTGCGCCCTGAGGTCGTAATCGTTAATGGTGTAGTGCTGGGCAACCCCGGCACTGTTTAGTCGGGCCACCAGCGCCAGGTCCGGCAGCGCGCCGTTCAGATAGAACTCGCCGTCGCTTAAAGGCGCGTCGAGCACTTGCGTGAGCGCGAGCTGGCCTTCGGTCTCATGCACGATGGTAATCGTCGCCTGATCACGCTCACTTTTTGCCGCGTTGATGCGGCGGATCAGCCGGTTGTGATCGCCGCTGGACCAGCTGCGCCCGATGATCGCCTGCACGTCGAAGGTGTAAGGCACGCCCAGCGGACGTTGCTGGTACCAGGCGCTGATATTGGGCGTGAAGCCCAATGACTCCACCGCATGACTCAGCGCCTTGGGTGTGCCGGCCTGGCGCTGGATCTGCCAGGACAAGGCCACGGTCAGGCGTTTTTCCGCCTCGCTGGCCTCGGCATCCCACTCGCTGACGCCACGGTCTGCGGCCAGGTAAGGCAGGAACTCGCTGGGGGTGTGCAGCGGGTTCATCAGGGCCGGAAACGGCGGGGTGACGCGCTCAAGCAATGTGCCGAAGCCCAGGTCCAACGCCTTTTCCAGCGGTGAGCTGTTGGCGGGCAGCAAACTCGCTTTGGGTTCACTCATAGCGTGCGCACCTCCACCTCGACGCCCGTGCAATGCGGGGCCTGGAACGCGGTGCTGACAATCGGCGCCAGCGGTTCGAGGATTTGCAGTTGCGCAGCGCCGGCACTGTGGATGGCGTAGTCGATCCAGCTGGGGTCCACCCGCCCTTCCAGGCGGTGGCAGGACTCTGCGTAATCTTGCAGCAGTTTCTGTGCCGCCACTTGGGTCAGCCCCGAGTCCGGGCCGGCGTTGATCTTGGCCACCACGCGAATTTTGTAGGGCTGAATCTGTGCGCCCTGGACGCTGACAAGATCGGTTTCGGGCCGTACATCCGGCCGTGCGAAATGTCGACGTACACCGTCAAGCAAGTCGGCAGATGGCGTGCCGTCACCCTCCCTGGAAAGCACGGTGACCATGACTTCCCCCGGTGCGGTGCGTCGGGCGTTGCCGTCCTTGATCTGCGCCGCATAGCCGTCCGGGTCGAAGGTGTAGGTGACCGTCACCACACCCGGCGTCGCGCTCTGTACTTTCACCGCCGGGCGCTCGCCAAGGGTGAACACTTCACGGCGATACTGCATCCGCGAGCCTGCTGCTGGAGCGTGGGGTGCCAGGTAGTAACGCAGGCGAGCGTCGTCATCGCGTTCCAAAGTAGGCGGCACGGGCGGGAACGCGGCCGGGTCGCCAGGGTCGAGCATTTGGCGTTCCAGGCCCATATCGGCCAGGCGTGCATCCAGGTTACTGCCGGTTGCCCACCACGCCAGCATCTGCTTGATGCGGGCGTTGTATTTGCGCTCGTGGGTTTGCAGACGCACGCAAAAAGCTTCCAGGGCCAGGGTCAGCAGTTCGCTCTCGTTGTCGAGGCTGACCTGGAGTTTGGCTGCGCTTTGCGGCGCGCGGGTGGCGACATAGTCGATGACAAACGCTTTGAATTCGGCCAGCAACGGCTCGAACTCATCCACCTTAATGATGGCCGGTTCCGCCAGTTGGTTCTGGCCGGGGATCAACATGCTCATGTCACGACCTCGAAGGATTGTTGGCGGTTTTTCCAGGTGCCGGCAAACCGCAGCAGCAGGCCGGCGCCCTGGCGGGTAGCGACGATGACCTGAGGGTCAAAGTCGCCAATGCCGTTATGGATGTTGTAGAACGCTTGGGCGGCGTGGCTTTGGGCGAGGATCAGCAAGTCGTCGCCCAGGTTCTGGCCGAGCAATTGCGGGATGAGTGAGCCGTACAGCGGGCGTTTTTGCCGAGTGCCCACAGGAGTGGTCAGCGCCCGGGTGGCGCGCTGCACAAATTGCAGCCAGTCATCGACGGCTGCCCCGGTGTTCCTATCGATTCCGAGCATAGGGTGTCCTTATCGGGGGCTGATGACGCGTCCTTGATGGTCCACCACCGGGCCGCTGAAGTGCGCGCCGCCGGCATCCAGCAACAGGCTGGTACCGCTGACTTGCAGGGTGATGCCCTGGGCGTTGAGGGTCAGGCTGACGGCGCCGACTTTAATGTCGACCTGTTCACGGGAGCCGCTGACGATGGTTGGGCCGTTGACCCAGTTGAAGGTATGGCTGGCATCGTCGTAGTCGCTTTGGGTACCGTCTTGATGCCGGCGCCGGGTCAACGTCGCAACGCTGGAGACTGGCGGAAAACGATCACTGTTGAGGCCAAACAAAGCCACGGATTGCACACCGCCTTCTCCCCCGCCGTAGTTGAGCAGCAGGCATTGTTCACCCACCGTGGGGATACGGGTTTCGGTTTGGGCACCTGCACTGGGGTTGAAAAAGCGGATCGCCGGGGTCAGCAAATCACCGTGGCTGACCTTGCAGGTGTTGCTGGCTGCATCGACCTGCTGGCAAATTCCGATCCGGCAGAAGCTTTCAGCGCGGCGGTAAAGGTCTTCGAGCTGGCTCTCCATCTCTGCCAGGCGTTCGACGATCGGTCCCAATTGCATGCGTAACAGCGCGTCGAACATGGGCTACTCCGCCAGTGGCTTGTATTGGGCCGGGTCGTCGATGTTGGAGACGTCCCAGGTACAGGCAAATAGCGGTTGGCCTGTGGGATCGTCGAGTAACGCCGGCCCCAGATAGAGGGTTTGCGTGAAGGAAACCGTCCAGGTGTCGTAGTCCGTTTCTACGGAAGTGCGCAAAGCGGGCGCAGCGACGATATTCGCCGGCAAATCGCACTGTGCCGGGGGCAGGTCCCATCGGTTATCCAGCACCAGGTCCATCAGTTGGCTGGCCAGGTCGCAGGCATCGAACGCCAATGCACCGGGAGCAACCATGGCCCTGAGTGAAATGGTCAAGACGTGGGCTTTGCGCCCCTCGCGAGAGCGAATGCCAGGGCCATTACCTTCGACCGTAACCATTACGCCGTTTTTTTCAGCGTCGCCCTGGAAATCCTGGTGGCTCCCCACCTTGAGGCCCGGGAGGGCTGCATGCAGCGCCGCGCCAATGGCCTGGGGCAGTTGCGATGGCTTTTCGATAAGCGTCATTTTAGTAGCGTCCTTGCAACAATTACTGCGGGTCCTGGCGGGAGCCTTGGTTGATCCCGATGCGCTTGGCCGCCCACCGCTCGTAAAGGCCGATAGCCACGTCGGCACCGGCCATGGCGGTCAGGCAACCAATGGCGCCGGCGGTCCAGATCGACATGCCGGCGGCGTAGCACAGCATCAAAGCCGAAACCCCGCAAACCATGCACGCCCCGGAACGCAGGGCCAGGCGGCGGATCAACGACCAACCGCGGGCGCCCTCCTTGTCGGCCCGCCACATCTCGCCGGATACACCGCCGATCACTGCCAGTACGATGACCAGCCAGATAGGCATCTCCGCTAACGCTTGCTGTTCACTTGTCATGTCACGCCTCCTGGCTGAGCAATAAATAGTCCGTATTTCATTTACAAATGCTTGAGTAGGTAGGCATTCCAAAAAGCCCGGTCGCCCGGGCTTTTCAGTAATGATGTCCTCGGACTTTCGGCGCTACTGGCGCGGTACGGTCCTTTCCTCGATGTTTTTCCGACCACGATCCCTGTCTGCCGGATAACTGCTTTTGGTGCTTTACGCTGCACACCCGGGTCAGTTGCCAACCCTCTGAACCGTTAAGGCCGGTTCATCGCTGCCTGTTGTTGAAGCGTTGAAACTAAAGAGCGTCGGCATCCTTGCCGGTGTTGCCTGGCATCCCTGTCATCGCTTCGATGGCGTCCTTGCCGATGTTGCGTGCCTTCCTTGTCTTCCTTGGCAGCATCCTTGCCGCCTCCACCAGGCCTTGTTGGCTGGCTTGAGATGAAGAATATGCATGTATGCATATACAGTCAATGCACAAATGCATTTATTTTTTTGCTACAGGAATGCACGGATGCATTCGAAGCCTGGCGGGCTTGGGTTTTGCCGGTTTTCTATGGACGAAAAAAAACCCGCACATGGGCGGGTTTCTTCTTACGCGTGGAGGTTAGCGGGCGTACATGCCCCACCAGAAAACATGACCGAGGATGCTGATCTGCTCATCCTGGATATCCTGGAAGCTGTAGTCCTCATCGGGGTGTTCATCACGGTTGAAGCTGCGCAGGCGAATACCGGAAGGTAGGCGGTAGAGCTGTTTAACCCGCAACTGGCCGTTGTGATTGATGGCATACAGGTCGCCATCCACGATATCGCCAATGCCGCTCTTGCCGGCATTCACCCCTACCGTGGCGCCGTCGCGCAATACCGGCAACATACTGTTGCCACGTACCGTCACGCATTTGGCCTGGTCGAACTGCACACCATTATGCCGCAGGCTGCGCTTGCCGAACCGCAGGCTGGCCTTCTCACTTTCCTCGATGACGAATCTTCCTGATCCAGCAGCCAATTCAACCTCGCGCAGAAAGGGGATCGACACCTCGTCATCATTAACGGGGGTGTCGTCGTCCCACAGGCTTATGTCCTTGAGTTCCGAATGCATCGGGTCGCGCCCATCGTCGCGCACAACGCCCACTGCTGCGCGCCCGCGCAGGTAATCAGTACTTACGCGAAAATACTCGGCGATGCGCGAGATGTGTTTATCCGACGGATCAACGATCTTGCCGCTGAGGATCCGGGACAGTGTGGATTGAGGCACGCCGGTGCGCCGATGGAGCTCCGTGGGGGAGATCCGGTCGCGATCCAGCAGTTCTCTTAAGACGATAGAAACGTTGCGTTTTTGCATAACGCGGATAGTGACGGGAGTTTTTGGGGTTGGCAAATGCTAATTTGCATATTTATACATAAAACCGATGTATTAAGTGACGTTTCGGCCAGTAAAGGAGCTGGAATCGCGTGATAGTCTCGACCTCCTATGGATCGACCCCGATGAGCTTCGCAACGAGTTTGCCGCTTAATCAGCGGGGACGTTCGCGAGGTTTTGCTATCAAGTATATCGACAACTCTGGACGACTTTACAAAGCAGGTGTCGACAAAATTGACTACCATATTCCCGAGCAGCATACACGGGCCGATCTAGCGGCTAAGCTCGGGCCACCATCAGGAGCGCGTTGATGATATCGATCAAGCTGGGCTTGTCCAAAGGCGCAAAAAGCTCCTTTGCCGACTTTATCCGTGACGCAAAATCTGATCAAAAAAAGCGCGTCTACAGTGAGGTTCTGACTGAAGCGACCAAGCAGCAGAATCTCGTGATGATGAGGCAGAAGCGAAAAGAGCTTGATTGCACATCGCCTTTCGAAGCCCGGTACTGTGCCGGGCTTTTTATTGGGTTAATTTGCGTTTTACCTGGCCGTTTGCAACCTGCGAACCCGCCACCTCGCGTGTTAACCTTGCCGCCATCGCAAAAAATGCTGGGCCAAGCGCCCCCTTTGCCCCATCACTTTCAACAGTTTTAGACAGAATTTTCCTGAGATTATCGGTCGCATCCTGATCGGCTGGTCAATTTTACGAACTGCTTAGCCAGATTGCTGTCTGATTTTATGAATGGTCTCAACAGAGCATTTAGATACAGAAATTTCGGTCGATACACACTGTGTGAATGGTAACCAAATGACGAACGGGCTTTCCGATAGTTATTTTTCATTGACTTCATGCGTTGACATATGAAGAATCGCCATCCACTTTAAGTGGACCGTAAATTACGTTTTACGGAGCATGAAGACCATTTCTGGACCAGTTATGGCATTCCCCGGCACCGCCGGGACGAGGAGAAAACCGTGGGACACGCACTGAAAAAAACCGACCGCATCTACATCCCTCAGCGCGACAAATCGCGCGTGGCGGAACCACGTTCGGCTGAAGGCGTATACCAGGCTCAAATCGAAAAAGCCTTCTGCACAGCTTTCCAGCGTTATGAAAAGGCGTTCGAGGCTCTGGCAAAGGTCTAATTTGTGTCGACAATGGATACGTCTGCGCTAAGCGAGCACCTGGAGGGGATTCGCTATCTCACTCCAGATGCTCTTATATGGATTAACAAACGCCTAATTTTAGCGCAAACCCCAACGGAACCGTTGGGCGTCCTCAGCGAAGAACTGCTCCACTCCTCCCAGGCAAGACCTGCGACTCATAGGTACTACACGCAGACAAACGACATGTTCTGTCTTGCCGCAGTTCTTATGGAAAGCCTCATCAAAAACCACTGCTTTGCAAACGCCAATAAGCGAACTGCGGCAGCTGCTGGGTATATTTTTCTCCTCCTGAATGGTTACGAGCTGACCGCGCCCAGCGACGAATTCGTCGATATTATGGTTGGTGTTGCAACTCACGAGTACAGCGCTGAAGATCTTGAAAACTGGCTCGCTCACTGGTCACGTGATTTTGATGCTGCCGACCTTGATGGCCCGAATGAATACATGGAAATGTTTGGGCACTTGATAGTCAAATCAGCCTGCTAACCCCCAACTCCCTACGGCGTCCTGCCGGCCTGCTCGACAAGCCTCATACCTATAAGCCATTCCTGAACCTGCCAGGTGCATGCGGCGCTGATCACCATCGCCAGCAAAGTGTGACCATGATCTGTACGGGCGTCATCACGGCACATCCTTGAAGAAGACATGGTGACCGAGGCGCAGCGTTTGCTTTGCCTTCGACGCCTAGGCCGGGGCTTTGGCACCGTGGTCGCGTAGTAGTGCGTAGCGCCGCCGGTAGGGTCCGGCACCGCACCCGATATAACCTGGTCAGCCGCGCGCTGAACCTAGGCGCACTGCGCGGCAGGGATCTGCTTGGCACCGCTCAGGTAAGTGTAGTTCGGGTCGTTCTGGTTCCAGCAGTTGAACTGCAACGGCTTCAGGCACACGCCAGCATATCCCTCCCCACCAAGATGCGGCCTGGCCGTCGAACACACGCTTGCGAATGGTCGAGGCCAAGGCAATCTGGTCTTCAAAGCCATCGCCGTACAACGTGCGCGCCAGGATATCTCTGTCTTTCTCGGTTGCGTTCACGTATCAGATGCCCTGATACTCCTGAAAAAAGGGGACGTGGAAAAAAGGGGACGCATTTATTTCCAAGACACAATTTTCCCAGTTGCACCCTCCCTATCACCACGCTACCCTTCCATTCGTCGCTGCCAATTCAGCGACCGGGCCTGATAACCCGTCAAGATGCAGGCGCACCAAGCGCCACCAAACCCGATTTGCAGGCGTTTTTTTTCGCCCATCATTTCGTGCAATGGCGGCTGTGCGTGGGAGACCTTCGGGTCTGCCGGGTTCCTGTATCTCCGGTTTATCAGCCTGCGCACAGCTGCCACCCCATTCGCCTGATAACGAACGTGGTAGCTCTCACTTGATATGGGAGTTTTACCGATGACCGCTACAAATCCGCCTGCGTTAACCACTCTTGGTGTCACCCCCTTCTTCTTTCACTCCGACCAACCTCTATTCCGCGTCAACAGCGGTGTTTCCTTGCAAGACGCCTTGCATCACGCATCCGACCTTCTCCATGTCGCCAAACTGCTCGCAGAAGATGCGGCGATGACCAAGGAGACGGACCGTTATGCCTGGGCGTCGCATTACTTGCAGGAAATGGTGAAGGCGGTAGTTGATGATGTGGTGAAGGTGTTGGATTCGCCCGGCAACATTCGGTAAGGAGCTAGGAAGAGGGGCGCGGCGCATTGAATAAATGCGTCGCCTCTTTTTGTGTTTTTACCTGGCCGAGAACCGACAGAACAACACCGGTGCCCTGTCCGCTTTGCGGATTGCTGCAAATGGTGGCGACACGCTAGAAACAAACAGTCTCTGCTGCGCAGCAGCAGGCATCATTGCTCCTCCCAGCGCCACTGCCGAGGCACTCATACCCCACGAAAATCTGCGCAGGGCAGCGCTCAGTGATGTAACGCTAACCGCTCAGAAACGCCCGCTCGCGCAGCCTGGCAAAGAGGGTAAAAAGGCTGCCGCCCTAATCAATAATTTCGCCAAGAAGCCCGTGTTTCTCACAGAAGTCCTCCAAGTATCCATGGACGACGCTGAGGACGTGAGCAACAGGCAGCGTATCCACGCCATTGGAAATCATCACTACTGCGGCCGGAGAGTTCAACGCGTCCCCAGCTCGCGCAATCCCTGCCCTTGCCGGAAAAGTAGTAAACCAAACGGAGGCAGGCTTGACCGCTTCATCGGTATGACGATCTGGGGCGTAATGTTTGAAGGAGTTCGCGATCTCACGACATACCGTGAGGTTTGGGCAAGCATCTCTCAGATTCAACTGGAAGTTTGTCTTCGTAGGCCCCCCTACCTTCTGACCTTTTCCCCAAATCGCACGCTGTAACTCATTTCCGCTGTGCCAGATCCATTCACAAATGTGGAACGCCGTGAGGGCGCCGTTGATTGCAAAATAACTCGACGTGGAAAGGTTATCCACCGCATTGGAGATGTAACTGCGCTGCAGCTGACTTATCTCCCAGTCCAGCTTCAATAACATGTCGTTGATACTTTTCACTTGGAACGTGTGCACCGATTAGCCCCCTTTTATCCACGTTTTGCGAGTAGCGCCCCTGCTCACCGACGTGGGGCTGGCCTTGAGCAATACCCACTGTCAGTCCGCTCAATGTCGCATGACAGCAGCCTGTGGAGAGGAAAAATATGAGATTTCCACGCTGGATAATGATCAGCCGCGCCTCAGAACTTACTGGCTATAGCGAAGACGCCATTCGCCACAAAGTGAAAAACGGCACCTGGGGCCGAGAGCGCACCTCAGGAAGCGGCCTAGAAACCGAGCTGGCAAAGCACAAGGGGATTGAGATACACGGCGGTAACCTGCGCGTTGTGTTCATGTGGCGGCGTATGCGCTGCCGCGAATCCCTCGGCCTTCCGATCACCAAAGCCAACATCAAACACGCCGCCCTATTAAGGGCGGCAATTCTTCATGAGATCAAAACCGACCACTTTGAGTATGGGCGGCACTTTCCAAACTCAAAGCACGCGACCAACTACAGCAGTGCCAAGGACGAAAGGCTTGGGGCATTACTGGAGCGGTACAAGCCGTTGAAGGCTGTCGACATCACGCCGATGACCGAGGAGAAGTACGGCTATGCCTTGGACATCTGCACTGCCTTGGTTGGAATTGATCGTTTCGCCGGAGTTTTGTTGCCCGAAGACATTCAATTGCTGAGGACGTTGCTGATTGCAGATCGAGCGCCGTCAACCGTCAATCACTACCTGGCGACGTTCGCCGGTTTCCTGGGCTGGTGCGAGACCAATGGATACTGCCGCAAGGGATTATCAGAAGCGTGCAATCGGTTCGCAATGCAAGGCCAAGAGCCGGATCCGCTTACTCGTGATGAGTTTCAGCTGCTGGTCGATAGAGGATGCCTTCACCCCCAGGACTCTGCGGCGATTACCTTGGCCGTGTATACCGGGCTTCGACCAGGTGAGCTATGCGCGCTGGCTGTAGAGGACATCGACCTGGACGCAGGGCAGATAAACATAACCCGCGCCATAACCGCCAATGGCACGTTCAAGGTTCCTAAAACGGGGAAGCCCCGCTCAGTATTATTAATGCCACCAGCGGTCGAAGCCTGCCGGGTGTTGCTGTCGATTGTTGCCGATCATCCTGTACGCGTCATTGAGGTGTTCCAGAACAGGCACGAGAGCCGGAAAGAGAGGGTTACCCCACTGCTTTCCCCATCCACTCAGGCGCGCAAGAAGATCATAAACTTCTGGTATGTTCCCACCGCGTGGAACACCAAGTGGGCAGCGATCCAAAAGCGTTCAGGCATCCGTCCACGTCGGCCATATCAAACTCGCCACACCTACGCCTGCTGGTGCCTGACAACTCGAGGTAACATTGCATTCATCGCGAAGCAGATGGGTCACAAAGATTTCACAATGCTGGTCGAGGTTTATGCTAAATGGATGGATGATGAGTCCCCTAAAGAACTAGAACTTATATGGTCAAAATTAAAAGAAACAAAAAGCGCCTAAGGCGCTTTTTTTGAACAGTTATTATCGCTTCAAAAGCCTTAATCTTTCTGCCGTTTTTGACTTAACATCAGTTGTCGTGCTCTCATTTGAATCAGCGATCAAATTATCTAGAGCAAACGAGTGAACATCATAAATTTGGAAAGGCAACAACAAAACCCGATAACAACCTAGTACAAAAAAACCGGCCGAAAACGCTACCGCTGTGGGCTGATGCAAAAAACCACTTTTACTAGAAACCATAGTCAAAATACAAAACAGCAAACACATCAAAAACGAGAACAACGTATTAATTTGAGACATGAGCATGTATCTAGTCTTCTGAGCATACAACAACGTTTGCTCATAAGTCATCTTAGTCAAATATTGGCTACGCCCAGAAAAAAGCATCGCTGTAATCACAAACCCAATTATCACACCGCTAAACGCAATAATAGCATTGAGTAAATTATCATCAACGAAGGAAGCACCAAAGTATCCTGGCACACCACCTACTACTAAGACCAAAGCATTCCAGCACAAATAGGCAGTGTTACTAGAACCCGAACGCGCCACCTCTCCCAGCTCATCACTTACCAGCTTCGCGTTTCTTACTTCTTCGGGAATTAGGTATAAATATTTCATTATCTGCCAGCCCTCCAGATTCGTCCAAAATCCTTTTTCCATCCTTACCGGGAGTGCAAAGTTCCTCTAGATAGAGCACCATCTTGTGTGCAAGTTCGGCACGATCCGGATTTTTCCCACCGACGTCGTCCACATGCACAGTCTTCTTGATCTTAAACTTGGACAATCCACGAATGGAAGATCCGTCATTCAAATGAATTATAACAGTCTCTACCTCTTCTTGCTGCTGCGCTTCGTCGTATGCCTTGATGACCTTATCCGTAGGGAGCTTATCCTTGGATTTCCAATCAACTGTCAAAATTCCCGACGAGGGCATATAACCACGAACACCAGAAAGAACCCCCAGCAATTCACTTTTGCTATTAGGATCCACGCTGGTTACGCCAACGGTAAATCCACTCGCGCCACCAGCACGATCAATCTCTTTAGACAAACTACTTGAAACAGCATCAGTAAAGAAGAAGTTACCTCTTCTACCAAGTCCTATTCCACGCGCCATTTTATTCAAATAACGCTGAATATTATGGACACCGCCGGTACTGCGCGTACTTTCAATTATGGCGCAGCGCCCAAATGCCAACACATGAGAAATATGGATAAACTCTTTAGTTTTACCTTCCTCATCGACTTCCAATGCAACCGTATCAACCACAGCATTTTCTAGGCTAGGGTCAGGTGTAAGCGTATGCGGAATCGTGCCAGGCTCGTATGTCCAAATCTCAAACAGACAGGTGTCATCACCCAGGTCTTGATAGTTATTAAAAAATGTACATTGATTAGGTATCACACTCATATCAGCGAGTGTTACACCCGTCGTATCAGTCCGTGACCCGACGGTGGGAAGCTCGCCGGCCAATACAGCCATCAAGCCAGATAAGGTTGTATCGTTGCCATCTTTGAGCTCAGAAAACTGAATTGGCTTCAGCTGCAGCGTGCGACTGATCGGTTTTCTAGGTGCTGGTATAGCCATGATAATCCTTTATTTTATAGACGCTTCCCTAGGTCGGGCTGAAAGACAGTCACCAGGGCAAATGCTTCCATTGAAAAAATGGGCCAAGGGATGTACTTAAGGCATCATAGCGCGGCCTCTTGGAAAATGACGAGCAGCTTGATGGCACCGTGCCCAAAAAGTGGATGCTAAAATGCCCCTTTTTTGCCCCCACCAATTCGACGAGACACTCTAAGCCACTGATGAATAAAGCAATTTCCGATCTGTCCTCCCACACCCCCATGATGCAGCAGTATCGGCTGGAAATGGTCCAGAGCCACGCCATACGCGGGTTTAAGTAGATCGCTGTCTAAAACTCTACTTTCATTTAACGCCCTTTACACCCAATGAATGCGTGCTAGGTTGAGGTAGTTTTAGACAGGCATAACGACGATGAACGACACTCAGAAACTTGTAGAGATGAACCTCCCGCCGCTGATTCAGAGCCGGGCAACGTCCCACCTCGAACGCATAGCCAGAGCGTCCGACAATGCGTCTCGTACGCTAGCGGGAGAGCGTGCTGCCGGGTTCGTCGAAGGGCTTGAAGCGGCACGCGCTCTGACGCCGGCCACGATAGAGGCGTTATTCCTGATTTTCGATGACGCTACGAATTAACATCCTGCGCGGTGAGCGCTCTTCCCATCAGGGTTTACCAGTTCATGATCGCCAGCTCGCCCGTCACAGCCGCCTTCCTTTGCCGGGGGTTGGCGGTGCTATAGCGGATGTCCATCATCTCTAACCGAAACCCGTGAAACACCTGCCGGATGTCAGGATGATCGTTGATGCTGACCATGACGTTGCCCTGGCAGGTCCGCATGAAGTCGGCCATTCGCTCGTACTCCTCGAAGCCAAATTCCCCGCCATACCCAGCTGTCTGCCAGTAAGGCGGATCCATATAGTGAAAGGTGTGAGGCCGATCGTATTTTTCGGCGCACTTCAGCCAGGGCAGGTTCTCAACGTAGGTTCCGGCAAGGCGCTGCCATGCTTGCGATAGATTTTCCTCGATCCGTAGCAGGTTGATAGGCCGGCCGGTGGTTGCGGTGCCGAACGTCTGCCCTGTGGATTTTGCGCCAAAGGCGTGATGCTGGAGATAGAAGAACCGCGCGGCTCTCTGAATATCCGTCAGCGTCTCGGGGGCCGTCATCTTTTGCCACTCGAATATCTGCCGAGAGCTAAGCGCCCACTTGAACTGGCGCACGAACTCCTCCAGGTGGTGCTGGACGACGCGGTACAGGTTCACCAGGTCGCCGTTGAGATCGTTCAAAACCTCGACTTTTGCAGGTTCCTCTCGCTTGAAGTACAGCGCAGCGCCGCCGGCGAACACCTCGACGTAGCACTCGTGATCTGGAAACAACGCGAGCAGGCGCTTCGAAAGACGGCGCTTGCCGCCCATCCATGGAACGATTGGGTTTGTCATTTGCGATCCTTCGCGATTGATGTGAATTGAGAGATGCTAATTTTTTCGAACAGCGATGTAGGTCATGCCAGTGCCCGCCGCACGCCTTCGGCCAACACCGCATCAGGGTAGGCATAGCCTGCGTTCTCGTGATGGATGATGGCTTTGACGAATCCAGCCATTACAGCGGGCCGGGCCAGATCCACCTCGGCGCCAGGTCGGGTGCCGGTGTTCACTTCGACCGCACGCACGTACGCCGCGGTGTCGTTCTCCACCGACGGTGCCCAGCGGCTGATTATCGCCTTCACAGTCTTCAGGCCATGCTTGCGCTGGTAGGTCAGCAGCAGCTTACCCAGGGCACGAATACCGTTCTCCGGGGTGTCGAACCTGGCAAAGCGCTTCTCGATCGCAAGGTCGGGCTTGAGCTGCCCCTGCCACTGGTTGCTCGCGTTGTAGTCAATGTTTCCGGGGTTTTTGTTACGGACGCCGCGGGTTTCGATGTTCGGCATAATTTTCTCCAGGCGTAAAAAAGCCCGCTCAGTGGCGGGCTGTCATTCTTCGGTGGTGGCTGGGAGTGGCGGCGGTGGTGATGGGTACTCAATAGCAGGCATCTCAAGACGCACATCGATCCAGCTGTTGAGCGGTACATCTATCGGCGCCCCACGACCTGACACCATTTCCCCGTCATCAGTCAGCGTCCAACGCTGCTTGAATAGACGTACCGTGACGGCCCCATCTTCATCCTGGTGGCTTTCGGTGATACCCAGCATCCGACCGCCATCTGGCGAGACCGGGTCATGCGTTCGCCAGCCTTCAAGTGCCAGCCCCAGGCATCCAGTGATGCGGTACTCGCCGACACCCAGCCGCTCAACCGCTACACCCTGGGCCTGGTCGTTTGCAACGCCCCAGCCGCCGACGGGCTCGAAAGTGGTTTCCTGCAAATCAAGGCGGGTGGTATCAGCAACATTTGCAATGCGGACAATTGGCGATGCTGCCGACAGAACTCCGCCTGAGCCCCTGGTGGTGTTGCCGTCGTGGTAGATCTTGCGCCATGGATCAGGCCCACCATTTCCCGCTACAGTGCGAAACATAAGGTTCATGCTGCCAATTGAAAGAACTTGGCCCACTAAGTCCACAGCGCAGTTTTGGAATGGGAATTGAGCTCTCATACCAGCCCAATAAAGCCCGCCCGCAGGGACGTTTGTTGTGTTGTCCCCGTAAGCTGTGAAGTGACTGCCGATTTCCGCGAAGGCCGAGTTTCCGACCATCGCTGCTGGTGCACTCACATCTTGAATTTCGCCTGGCCCAATACCTACATTTTTATTTGAGGCAGTGCCAAGTAGACCATTACGAGAGTAAAGCTCTTGGGTCATGGCGTTAATTTTAATGGCAGCACTGCGGGTTGTATCGCCGCCAGCACCTGTGGGTGCAACACCGATATTTATTTCTTGTCTTGCCATTTAGAGGCTCCTTGAAAATTAAATTTATGCGGATATTTTTCCAAACATAGCAGGCAGCAAAAAGTAAATTGGATTCGATACGGTTGTGACACTAAACCTCAAAAGTGAGGCGGCAAAATCATACCTAAGCCCAGTTCCGCGAGACTCATTATTTCCGCCCATCATTGGCATTCTGGCATTGT
>NZ_WKFA01000086.1:0-16688 GCF_021605325.1 Pseudomonas sp. PA-7-1E | reverse complement strand
ACGATAGAGTTTGTGAATGCGCCACCATCGGCGAACATCTGCACGCCGCCCGACCATGCGCCGCCCTTGGCTTGTGGGAAGTAGCTTCCGGAGTAACCCCCAGCAGACGCCCCCAAGTTGGACGAAGTGGCACCAGCAGACCCGGCCGCAAGCCCATTGCCGCCAGCTGCACCACCACCGAAGTAACTGGCCGCCGCACCGACCAAGCTGCCCAGCAGAGCCGAACTTGCCTGGCGGGCAGCGATGCGCGCCATATCGGCCAGAATGGATTTGGTGAAGTCGGCAAACGACGCCTTACCGGTGATGGCAAAGTTCACCAGCGAATCTTCCATGGAGCTGAAAGCGTTGCTGAACATGCTTTTCGTCTGGCCGGCGACGTCTTTGGCGCTATCCAAATAGTCCTGCCAGGCGCTCTTCGCGCCGTTTGACCAGTCGCTTTGCGCAGAGTCCATCTGCGCCCATCCCTCTTGCATCGCAGCCACTTGCTTCGGCAGGTACGCATTTGTCAGGTCAATCTGGTCTTGAAGGGCTTTGCGCTGAGTGTCAGTTGTAGCTGTTGCAAGCTCGGTCCGAAGGGAAAGAACTTTATCGTTGGTCTGACGCTCAAGCTCCAGGCGCTCGAGATAGCGATCGGACTCCTTGCTGCCCATGCCGACGGCCGCAGCCTGTGCCGCATACTGCTCGCGCTGATTGTTGAGCTGCCGCTCCAAGTCAGCCTGGAACTGCATCGCCTGGGAAAGACCGGTGGCGGCGTTAACCGCCTCGTTGAACTGGCTCGCCAACCAAGCGGTGGCTTTACCGTACTGCTCTTTGGAGATTTTTCCGTTTTTCTCCAGCAGTGCGATCTGTCCGGTCTGCTTGCTGAATTCGTGCGCCGCAGCGTTTACCGGATCATAGGTCTGACGGAGCTGATCAAAAGCCGTGGCGGCCTCTTTGAGCTGGGCATTGAGTTTGCTCTGGGCATCCGTGGCGGCTTTAGTGGAGCCGTTGAGCTGGGCGACCTGCTTGTCGATTGCCTCAATTGCGCGCCTGTAGCGATCAGCGTTGGCGGGATCTTTGGCCATTGCCGCAACGAGTGCAGCACGGTCCTCCTGCAATTTGTTCAACCGGTCATATGAGTCGAGCAGCTTCAGTGATGCCGCGGTGGTACCAGTAAATGCCGCGGCGACTTTTTGCTCTTGCTGCTCAACCTGCTTGTTTCCCTCAACCAGTTTCTGATCGCCCCAGCCGCGCAGATCGCTATAGGCCTTGTAACTCGCTAGACGCTCATCCGATGCTTTCTTGGCGGCCCCCAGGTCCTGCCCGAACAGGTCCCCAACGAATAGCGTTGGGTTGGTGGCGAACTTGTTGAGCGCGCCCTGCGACTTGTTATAAGCATCCAGTGACCGGTTGGTGGCCTCCTCGTCGGAGACGCCGGCCAGATGTCGTGTTTTCCGGTCCGTTGAGAAAAAGGACGTGACCTGCTTCAGGTCATTGGCCATTGCGCGCAAGTCGTTGGGCAGTTGTGCCAGGCCGCTTGCGGCGGCGCCGGTCAACTTCACAACCAGCGCGGCCAAGTCTGCCATGCCCTGCTGGAACGCTGGATCCTTAACGATATCGCGCAAGCCATCGAGCGAGTTTTGCAGGGGGCCCATATCAACGTTTGCTAGCCCGGACACGAACTCGTTGCGCAACCCTTCGACCTGGAACTGCAGGTCTTGGATGATTTCGTTTGCGCGCACCAGGTTCGCGATCTGCGCAGGATCCATTGCGATCCCAAAGTCCTTTGCCTGGGCCAGGTACTTGCGCAGACTCTCGCCCCCTTTATCGAGCAGGGGCAGCATCCGCGAAAGATCGTTGCCAAGGCTCTCGAGGATGTTGATTTTCTCGGACTGCGTTGAGACCTTTTTAAGGCCGTCAGCGATTGCCAGTAGCTGCTTGTCGGGCGCCATTCGCGCCAGCTCTTCGGCTGACAACCCCAGCTTTTTGAGACCTTCTATGGCCTCCCCGCCGCCGGTGATAACTGCATCGCCGATTTTGTCGCCGATATCCTTGAAGATGTCGGCCATCTTGTCGCCGCTGAGTCCGGCGCGCTCGGCGGCATATTGCCACTGCTGCAAGACAGTGGTCCCGATACCCAGGGATTTGGCCCACCGGTCGGTCTCGGTGGTCGCCGCCGCAGTGTTTTTAAGCATCACCAGCGAGGCGGTACCCACACCCAGGGTGGCGGTCACCACAGTTGCAAGTGCGCCGCCGATCTTCTTGCCGGCGGCCTCGGCACGAGCCTCCATCTCCTTCATGCGCTTTTCGGTGAGGCGGCCGGCTTTATCCATGCCTTGCTCGAAACCACCGATGCGCGCAATCAGGTCCAGCGTCAGCGTGCCGAGTGAACGAGTAGCCATGGGCTATTTCCTGTGGATGCGCAGGTCATGCCCATTCGGCCATTGCCGTCTCGAGCGATACCCCTGCTTTTTCTTGGTGAGGCATGAAGTCGATCAACTCTGCGGTGCCGCCGCCCAGCCGATTCACCTGCAGCGCAATGATCGCGCCCATCTGCTCGGATCGATTCGCCAAGTTGAAGGAACCATGTTTGTTTCTGTATGCAGCCCAGGCCATGGCCTCGGGATAACTGATATTGGCCTTGGCCTCTGCCACTGTTCGCCCGCCGACTCCGTTCAGCACCAGCTCATGCCAGAACTCATCGGCGGCTGTTAGTTTTTTGTGCGGTCGGCCCCGGTGTTATTGACCTCATGCACGGCGGCAAGAATGGCCCAGCCCAGACCAGGGTTCAGGCGGTAGGCATCCTCGTAGGAAATTGCCTCTTCGCCGTTTTCGCCGAGCGTCACGCAAGTCGAGATGTACTTTGCATTGCGGCTCTGCTCTGAATCGCTGGCAGAGAAGAGCTTTTCGATCATGCCGAATGACTGCGGCATTACGAAAATCGAGAACTTGTCAGTGACAGGTTTGCCCTTGGTGTCCTCGTGTTTCCACACAACCGCTTTTTTTACCATGGCGCCGCCGACGAGACCGCCGGCAGCTTTCAGTTCAGTCAGGTTCATGTTTCGCCCTTATGTGGTTTTCTTGATCCAGGCGGAACCGCCCGAACGCTGAATGGTTGCAGTGGTGGTCACGACGGTGTTTGCAGCGAACGAGAACGGGAAGTCCGACACGTAACCTTCAAACACGAACCAGGTCCGCGTGGCCGGCAGTTCGAAATCATCGCCGTCAGTTTCAAGCGTTGGCAGCGCCGTACCATCAGACCAGCCCACCGCCCACTTGATACTGGTATCGCCGTCAGCCTCGGAAAGCTGATGCAGGCGAATATGGCTAGCGTTGTTGGGATCAGCATTCAAGCCCAGGGAAGCCTGGCCAGGGGTGCGCAAGCCCTTCTTGTAGCTGCGCTCCTTGGCGCTCAGGCACGTATCTTCAATCTGGTCAGCCGGCGCACCGCCTGGGTCAAAGCTGGTGGCACACTCCACCTCCATGACGGTATAGGGGCCGGTGCCGGACAGCGGTGGAACGAGGGCAAAGACCTGCGTGCCCTGGGTGAGAATGGACATAGGTGTCTCCTGCGGACAAAAAAATACCCGCTCATGGCGGGCTTGGGTTTGGGGCTTGGTTATCGGCGGACAATCCAGTCCACGTCGAAGCTGTATCGATACAGGCCTGTCTCCGCGTCCTTGGTTTCACCGTTGTAGCTGGTAATAGTTGCGCTCAATTCGACCGCATATTCAATGGCGTGCCCAGCAGCCCGAGCTGCGGCGGCGGTGGTTCCGTAAACATCCACCTGAAGGCCGTAGGCCTCTGCATCAGGACGTCCAGCCAAGAAGCTTTCCGGCGAGCCGTTGACCACCTGCCATACGCAATACGTTCCCGCAGGCGTGTCAGGCGCCATGCCGAACAAATAGAGCCGCGTCGGGTTGGTGCCCAGTAGCGCCGTGACGCTAGGATCAGCAGCAGCAACTTGAAAGATTGGCGGATACTTCATTGCGATGCCTTTTTGGCTGCACGCTTTAGGGCGCGGTCGATGGCTTTCTCGTACTCGGTTACGAATGTGTCAGTCGCTGCGCTGATATTGTCGGCAAGGGCTTTACGCATAAAAGGAGAGCCGTGCATTTTTACAGTCCCAAACTCCCAGAGCCTCCAGTGGGGGGTTGGCCCATTGGCTGATAAATCAGGTGTGGTCCCCTTTTTGGGAAGGACCGCGCCATGCAGCACACCGACCCGAAAGCCCAGATTTCCTGTCTGCTTAAACAGCCGCCCATTCCAACGAAGCGCGATGTTTTTGGCGATCGACCGGCCCGTTGCCGTGTCGTCCAGCTTTTCGGCGCCCTCCTTTGCCTTGTTGGTCACCAGTTGAGCAGCTTTGCGCAACGCCGAGCGCCCACCTTTGCGCTTGAGGTCGTATGTCACTGCCTCAAGCTTGCCGAGCAATGAATCTAAACCGGTGATGCTGAACTCCATGCCATCAGCCATCCTTAGCCCTCCCTTGAAACCAGAATGGTCAGGTACTCAATCCCAGACTTTGGATCTTCCAGCGGTCGGCCTTCGATGCTGTAAAACTCGCCGCGGTGCACGATTCGCATGGTCGAGTCGATACCTGCGCGGTAACGAATGACGACGCGAGCTGTCAGCTTTGACTGGATAGCAGCTGCGGCAATGAGGTCGCGAGCAGATAACGGACTGACACTGGCCCAGACCTTCGATACATCAACCCATGAGGGGGTCATTTCCCCCGTAGCCTGATCTTGCACGTACTCGGGGCGCTGGATGGTAATTCGATGACGAAGATCGCCGGCTCTCATATATTCACCCAGCGGTGAGGCTTCCAAAGAGCACTGGTTGCCATAGGCAGTTCAACCGCTACGCCACCGATCACCACCGACTCCTTGTCGCTGTACCAGTGACCGATCAGCATCAGCGCGCCCTGCTTGATCGCTTTAGTCATCAATAGCGCGTTGCCGACTGGATCAGGCAAAGTTCCTTCTGGATCGACCAAGGTGCGATTGGTCCAGGTCTCAAACGCACTGAGAGCTGCATCCCTGTAGCCCTCAATTAGCGCATCCTCATCGTCATGGTCGACCCGTAAGTGAGCCTTGACGATGGGCAGATCAATCATGGCTTGCTCCGTGGCTTGCGCTCGGCCTTCGGTTCACCTGCAAGCGTGGCGTACTCCAGATGCTCCACAGCAACGATGGCGCATCGCTCAGAGACCTCCTGCTCGCCCACCTCTATCTGGATCACATGATTACCGTCGACCGCGAACAGGAACGGCTTGGTAACAATGATTGTTGGCATAAATCCTCCGCAGGATGGGCGCCCGAAGGCGCCCTCCCAATTAGGCTGCGGCACTCAGGGTGAGAATCTTCACGGCCTGGGAGTCGACCAGCATGCCGCCGACGCGCTTGGTGGTGTAGAAGCCAACAAACGGCTTGTTGGTGTAGGGGTCGCGCAGCACGCGGGTGCCGATACGGTCGACAACGGTGTAAGCGCGCTTGAAGTCGCCGAATGCAATGGCATTGGCATCGGCGGCGACATCCGGCATGTCTTCGTTTTCGGTGATGCCGTAGCCCAGAAGGACCGACGGCGCGCCCGCTTCCAGGCCTGGGCGCCACAGGTAGTTGCCCTCGCTGTCCTTCAGCTTGCGGACATAAGCAACGGTCAGGTTGCCCATCATCCAGGTGCCGTTAGCGCGGTAGCCTGCCTTGAGGGCGTGAATCAGGTTGATCAGGCTGTCGCCAGTGATCGCGCCGGCGGTGCCAGAGACGAGCTTTTGCAGAACACCGAACGCACGCTCATCGTCGGCCTTCAAATCCAGGCCGTAAGCCAGCAGGCCTTTGGGCTTGTTAACGCCATCACCCACCAGGAAGGCATTCCCTTCTTTCTCGGCGAAGTCGCGGGCAACCTCGCCATTCAACCATCCCTCAGCATCGAAGAAGATGTCGTCAAGGCTGGTCTGAGTGGCTTGTGGGTTGGCGTACAGCTCACCCATAAAGGCAGAGATGTTACCCAACTTCGGAGTATTGGTAGCTGGGCGCGGATCGGTTTCACCAACCCAGCCAGCGCCGTTACCGCCGAGGTTTACCAGGCGTTTGTAGTCCGGGCTGCCAACGATGATTTGGTTGCACACCTGGCGCATCGGCGAGGTATCACGCAGCAGCTCGATGATGCTGCGATCCAGCTCTTCTGGAACCGCGAAACCGCCATCGGCATCAACGCCTACTTGCAATGCCTTGGCCTGCAGTTCGCCCAGGCCGGTTTCGATACCCTTGCGCACGAACTGCATGAAAGCAGCCTTGTGTTCGCTGGCAGCTTTGGTGCCGGTACCGTCTGGACGCTTGAGGGCCAGCAGCTCTTTTTCCAGATTGCTTTTCAGCTCATCCAGCTCGCTCAACTTTTCATTGAGAGTGTCGACCTGTCCGGACAGCTTGCCCTTTTCTTCTTCCAGGCCATCAATGCGCTTGTCATTGGTCTTTTTGAATTCGTCGAACTTCTTGCCCAGGGCTTCAGCGACGTCATCGATATCTTTCTTGTCAACAGCCATGAGAGGCTCCTTAAATGCGGGTCAATAGTGATTTGAGGGATTGCATTGCATCGTCGGCATCCGCCTCTCGCGGTGACACTGCGCCGTAGCCCTTAGCCATAAAGGCCTTGGCTTGTGAGCCAGAAAACCCAACCTCTCGAAGGGCTCGCTCCACTTTGCTGGGCGGCGGTGTTTCGCCGCGAGCCAGCAGAGATTTCACATCAGTAATACGGGCCTCGTCGTTCGCCGGAAAGGTGACCAGGGATACTTCCCACAGGTCGATTGCCTTCAAGATCCAGACGCCTTTTTCCTTGTCGTATTCGTAGTCATCGAGCATGTAGCCAATGGACATGCCGGTCAGGCTGCCGGCCTTCATATGGCCGTGGGCTCGCTTGGCCAGCGGGTCCGCGTCAACGAGTAACTGACCTTTGACGTACAGGCCAACGTCGTCCTCGCGCATCTCGGTGTAGATGCCGATCGGCTCGCTCATGTTGTGCTGCCAGAGCATCGCCGGGAGACGCCCTTTCTCTTTCCATTTGGCCAAACTGGCTGCGAATGCGCCGCGAATTACCACGTCGCCGTAGCTGTCTTCGACTCCGAACACCGAGCCATAGCCTTCGAACTCACCGCTGTCGCTGACCGATTTAATGGTCAGCGGCAGATCAAGACGCTGTTTTGTCTGCATCGTCGGCAGCCTCTGGGTTGGTGGTCATATTCATTGGGGTGAGGTAGATATCTCCGCCCTCACGAGGGTTTTCGTCCTCCAGCTCCCGGCAGTCGTTGGGGCTCAAGATCCCCCACTGAATGCCCTTGCCGTAGGACTCGTACCGCCCTTTCAGATCGCCGCGCATCAAGGCGCCGGCGTTGAACTTGGCGTAATGAGTGAGGCGGTCTTTCTCGTTAAGTAGCCCAACCTGAATGCGGTGCTCGATGCGGGTCATGATCGGAACCAGCGAATAGTTCACGAAACTCATGCCCATATGCTCGATGTTGTTGAGCGTCATCTTTTCCATGCTGGCCACCAGGTGCGGCGGCACACGGAACAGGCCGCAGATCTGCGCCTCGGTCAGCTTCTTGGATTCGATAAACTGGGTGTCTTGGGCGTTGAGGCTGATCGGCTTCCAGTCCAGACCCATTTCCAGAATCATGGGCTTATAGGCGTTTGCCACCCCCATGTGTTGACCTTGAAAGTCCTCTTTCAGGCGCCCGAATGCCTCATCGGTAAGCTGTTGTTCCGTCCGCAGGACACCACTAGTTACGGCGCCGTTGGTGAACAGCTTGGCGGCGTGAGCGTCCATCGCCTGGCCTAGCCCAAGCGCCTGACGCGCATAGGCGATCGGATTCAGCCCGTTGAGCCCATCCAGCGTGAACAGGCGAACATGCCAAATCTCATCTTGGGTTAGCGTTTGAACGCCCGACTTGAAATTGACCTTGTATTCAACTGTCCAGTCGTCCTTGAGCTTTGGCGTAACGATGTCCGGGTTGAGCGGTAGAAGCTCAACCACATTGCCAAGCGCCTTCACCTTGTAGGCGTAGAAGTTGCCGCGTAGGCATAGGCATGCCACCAGCATCTCCCAGAACTCCTGGGCGGTCATGTAGCTGTTGGGAGCCATGGTTATCAGGGGATAGAGCCGGTGTCCTGTAGCGGGTAATCGGATACGCCCCGTTTGCTTCAATAGCCTACAAGGCAGCATCCCCATCGACTCAGCCAGCACCCGCACGCAATTGAATACAACCAACTGCTGCATGGCACTGGTGGTTGTTACCCGTTGGCCGGCGTTGCTTTCATAGCCAGCCCCCAATGCCTGGGCGAGCTTCTCCGGCGTATCAATGATCTGGGTTTCGCTTTTCCTTCCAAGGAGTGAACGGAGCATCAGCGTCCACCTCGCACAATCGATACCACGGCAAGAATGATCAACAGCGCGCCGCATACCGTTAAAGCAAGCGGCTCGCCCATCCACGCCCAAAGGCCGCGCGTCAGCAAAGCCAAACCAAGGACGCCGACGATATCGGGGGCAGCCTCCTTCAGCGCCTCCAGCTTGGGCGGCTTGATTTCGTCGGTCATAGGGTTCGAATTCCGTGCTTTGAAATGTGATCAGAGAGGGTGTCGTCTGGATGTAGGTTTGCGAGAACGCGACCGATAGCCATGATTAATGCAACGGCACCGTCGATTTTGTTGTCGTCGCCTTGCTTGATCGGGCGCACCACATCATCGTTACCAGGCAGGTTCTTGCCGATAACGTTGCCGATACACCAAGTCATGATCGGGTTGCCATCGTGATGGAACCGGCCTGACTCAATGGCTGCTTCCAGCTCCTTCATTGGGTCCGATAGGTTGGTGTAGTTCTGGGTGGTGGTTATTGGATTGAACCCCTCGTCATCCAAGTCGTGGCTCAACCCGGTAGCGCCAAACGGGTCAATTGGCGACTCCCTCAAAGGAGCCTGATGATTGGCCTCCTTCGTATCTTCGAGGATCTCTCGGTAATCAACCTCGGCCCCATCAGTTACCTCAAGGTGCCCGGAGTGAATCCAGGCCTGGAACCGCTCCGACATCCGTTTGTTATCTGCATTAAATGCAGTGTCATAAGGAACCCAGAACTTCGGGACCACGCTGTAGTAGTGAATCTTTCCGTCGATCATTCGCCAGAACAGCCGAGCCCTTGAGTTCATGTCGAGCTTTCGCGCTAGGTCGAAGCCCGCGTTCCACTCTTGGCCCTCAAACTGCTCCAGAGTCAACGTGGTGTCTTCGCAGGCCTTCCAGCTTTCCATGTTGTAGAAGCCGGACTTGGCGCTCACCCATAGGTTGAGGTGCTTTGTCTTGAAGGTATTGGTGAACCGGGCTGAGCGTATTGCCCTGGCCTGCTGGCTCTCCAGATACTCCTGGAACACAGAAACCCCGTGGTTCGGGTTGGCCTTGGCCAGCATCTTCGGGTCAGTCCAGTCATCCCCCTCATCCAGCGTCCAGATCCAACCGAACAACTCGTCGTCGGGCACGGTGCCCTCGAGCATCTCGATTACCTGTCGGCGCTTGTCGTAGCAAGGCCCCTCAATGTCGGCGCCGGCGGTGGTGATGATGAACATCAACGGCTGCCGTCTGGCCCCCATGCCAGTGAGCATGGTGTCGTATTGGGCTGACGTTGGGTGTTCGTGGTATTCGTCGACGATGGCGCAGCTGGGTGAAGCGCCATCGCCGGGGTTGCCGATCAGCGGCTCGAAGCGGCTGAAGTCCGATGGGATGTTCATATTGGAGGCGTTCACCTCAATTCCGGCGGCCAGCACCAGCATTGGCGACTTGGTAACCATCAGCTTCGCCGGGCGGAACACTTCCCAGGCTTGTTTCTCTGTCGTAGCACCGGCATACACCTCGGCACCGTACTCGCCATCGGCGACGAACATGCTGATGCCAACACCACCAGCAACGACTGATTTGCCGTTCTTTCGCGGCACCTCCCAGTAGCTCTCGCGGAAGCGCCGGTAGCCGCCCGTCTTCCTGACCCAGCCAAACGTCACCGCAATACCGAACAGTTGCCAGGCCTCAAGGGTGATCAGTTGTCGCTTGAATGCCCACTCGCCCTTGGTGTGCGGTAACAGCTGCATCAGCTTGAGCTTCTTCTCGGCCTTGGCTGGGTCGAACCTGAAGCGGAATGCGCGCTTGCGGCTGGCAGCCACATCATCGAAGTGGCGTTGCACGGCCTGGTGAATATAACGGCATGCCGGAACCTTCCCGCGCAACAGAGACCTACCCCACGCCATCGCCTTGTCGACGTTGGGATGAGCGGACTTGGCCATTTAGGATCTCAGTAGTTGGGCGAATTCGTTGGTTTCTTTCTCCTTGTTACCGCCGATCAGGCGCGTACGACTGGCCGGATCGAGCCCAAGCATCGAGCCGAACGTCACTATTTGGCGCATCGTTTCGTTGGCGGCGGTCAGGGCGGGATTCTTTATCGGGCCACCCTGGGCTCCAGCCACCACGATTCCATGCTGCTGGACTGACTCTTGGGCCATGCGCCAGTTGTCATATGCAACGCAAAACGCTTCGACGTTGTGCAGATCGGTGATCGCTACCACGTTTTCGCGGAGCAACTCGGGGACAACCATGCGCCACATTTGGGCAGCGCGGTCAGTCAGCCACTCGGGCGGATCGACATTTGTGATCTTTGAAAACTCTGGCTCGGCCTTGTTGAGTGCTCGCTTGCCAGGATTTCCGGCGAGCAATTTCTTGGCCGTCGGCTTGGGTTTGCGACCACGGCCGGCGACCGTGGCGGTGCCTCCCATCGCGCAACTCCTGGATTTTTAATTTCGCGGGTGTAAAAAAACGATTGAGGGCGCGGTCTAGAAGCGAAAAGGCCCAGACTTTTGACCCTCCCCCTCCCTATCGGCGCGAATAATTCTCATTTGATCGTTTTTCACTGGTTTTTGGTCGATTTTCTGTTTTCAGCGCCGGGAATTGCCGAAACCACCATCCTCGGAGGCCGTTTTGCTGGAGTGGCACGGGCCGCAGAGGCTTTGCCAGTTGCCCCGATCCCAGAAGAGGGTCATGTCACCTTTATGCGGGATGATGTGGTCAACATCCGTCGCCGCGACCACCTTGCCTGCCTGCTCGCAGCATCTGCACAGCGGATGCTTGGCCAACCAACCAGCCCGGGCCTGCTGCCACTTATAGTTGTAGTGGCGCTTGGTGCTGCTCTCTCGGGGCTTGGCCCAGGTCGAGCTCTTGAGTAGGTGAGCGTGATCATCACAGTACCGAGGGTTACGGGTCAGGGTGTTGCACCCCTGGGCATTGCACGGCTTCTGCGGTCTCAGCGGCACGGGGTGCCATCCATGTACGTCAGCGGGCGGGCATCAGGGTCCTGCTCGGCCTGATCCTCTGCCAGCGCCTGGATCAGTAGCGCTTGGTGCGCCTCCATCCGCTCCAGCAGCGCGGTCTGTTTCTTCATCTCGGCCAGCATCTCGGCCTGTAAGCAGTACGCTTGCTCGCTCATAGGCCAGCCTCTTCATCTTGTTGAACCATTCGCGCCGGGCGGCGCATCCACTGCAAGCCATCACTGACCTACCCGATTGAGCGCTTCATCCGCCTTGTCTACAGCCTGGGCAGCAGTGGTTGCAGCCTTGGTGGCCTTGTCGGCGGCGGTGCCAGTCTTGCGGGTCAGTTCTTCAAGACGCTTGTCCCGCTCTTCCATGGCCGTGTCGTAGGCCTTGCGGATGTCGGTGATCTGCATGCTCTGCTTATCGGCGAGTGCCCAGTAAGCAGCCTGATAGCCAAGAACAGCACCACCACCTACCAGCAGCAAGGCAATAGCCCAGACCTCAGTCCGCCTCCACCAACGCCGTGCGATGAACTCCAATGCGCATCTGTCCATTACGCGATACCTCCGAGCTTGGTGCGCAGGCGGGTGATCTCTTCACTCTGCAGGGTGACGCGCTCGGTGAGTTGCCCGACCTGACTGGTCAGAGCTTCGATCTTGCCTTCCATCCTGCCCACGGCTGCCGCCAGATCGTTACGCTCTTTCGCGAATTGATCAGCGCGGGACTCGGCTTCTTTACGGGCGGCGCGCTCTTGGTTGAGTAGCTCATTGAGCCGACGCAGGGTGCCGATATCGGCGTTGTCCATCGCGCGATCGGTTGCATCCTTCGACAAGAACTTGCGAAGCCAGAGCAAACCACCAAGCACGACAGTGGCACTACCGCCCAGCCAGGTAGCTGTGCCCGGGCCGAGGTCAGTAGGATCCATCCGATACTCCAGAAACGAAAAAGCCCCGCACAGTGGCGGGGCTCAGAATTTTTGGTCGTCTCTCATAACGCGCAAGATCGACATGATGGGGTTAATTTACGGCCAGTCGGCCAACAGGTCAAGCGGCATCAACAAAGATTTGCTCGCTGTCGAATATCTCGGTCGCATGGATCACAGCCTGCTCTTCGAGCTTCTCCAAACACTTGTGGATTCCGCCTCGCCAGTTGCGGCGGGTGCGCTCCGGCGAGCCAGCCAGGTCCCAGGTATTCATGTCGTAGAACTCAGCTGGCAGCACGATCATGTCGGTGGAACGCTTGCCAACCTGGACGCCCTTCAGCTTCGGTATGGCCCAGGCCGTCAGCGCCTTATAGATGAACAGCTGCGGTGCCGGCGAAACCATGCGCGCTACCAACCTGCCAATGGCACCGACCTTGTTGGCCTTGTGCGTGGAGTACTTGGCCACCAGCACATCCCACTGGGCTGGGTCGAGCTGACGGTGCAGCAACGCATAGAGGCAGCAGTCGTAATCGAACTTGTCCCTGACCGACAGCGTGCTACCCGTGCCGCCCTGGCGCAGATCGGCGTCGATAAGTTTCTGCCATGACTGCTTGGTGCTGTTGTCGATGTTGTCCGCTGCCAGAACACGCACCAGGGTGCCCATCACGTCTTTGTACATAGCCATGGCTCAATCCCCTGTGAAGTTGGTGCCGCCGGCGCCGCGGCGGTTGTTCTCGTTGTATTGCGCTTCAGCACCGGCAGGCTTGAAGCACTTGAACTGCAAGATCTGCTGCTCGGCAGCCTGGAGGCGAATGCTCAGCTGCGTCACAAGCACCTCCAGCGGCAGTGCCTCACCGGTTTCAGCGGTGACCCAGCCCGAGGCGTTGCACTGCACGCAGGCCAATTCGTGGAAGACACCCTTGATCACGGCCTTGCCACGGCATGCCGAGCACCTGGCCAGGTCGAGCTGGGCGGCGCGGAATGCTGGGCCGTGGCTCTTCTTCATTTGGCCTCCAGTAGCTGCTCATGCAGGCGGTAAACGTTTGGTCCGTCTCCATATGGCCAGTGCTGGACGGACAGGTCTTTACCGGTCTGCATGGTCAGCACCAGGTGCTTGTCGCCATTCCAACTCTCGAAGCGCATCGAGCTGACTTCGGCCGGATTCACGGCGAGACCAGAGGACTTATCTAGCAAAATCATCATTTTTAAACCTCGCCCTTAACAAATTGTGGTTCTGGCTCGCAGGCCCCGCCGTTCAAGGCGTCTACGAGGTTTTGCGAATCTTCATATCTAACACCTGTCTGCATGTGGATCGCCTTGAAGCCACGCTGATCTAACCAGTTGTGCCACTTCACCAGGGCAAGGCGGCGCTGCTCCTTGGCCTGGGTGTTGATGTAAGTGGAGGCGATCTTGCCCAGGGAGTGGTTGAGCAGCATCTCGCCGATGTGGCCGTCGACGCCGAGGTCAGTCCACGCGGTACGGGCCACCTTGCGCAGGTCGTGACTGGTCCAAGCGCCCTGCCCTAGCCGTGTGAATACCGCGCTCGCCTGGTGATCACTGAGTGCCTTGCCACGGCGTGACGGGAACAGGAGCGGCCCTTCGTAGCCCTGGGTGTTTTGCCGGATGCGGTATAGCTGTAGGAGCGAACACACCTGATCGGTCAGCGGTACCCGCAGTTCGGTCTTGGTCTTGGTGTGTTCTGCCGGGATGAACCACTCACGCTCTGGCAGCGCGATGTCGGCCCAGCGGGACTGGCGGGTCTCGCCGATCCGGGTGCCATGGCACAGCATCATCAAGGCCAGCATGGCGTCACCCGGCGCACTGTCGAAGCGCTCGGCCAGCAGGCTCACCAGGTCCTGCAACTGCACGTCACGCAACCGCGCCGGCTTGGGCAGGATCCGCGCCGTGGTGAAGTTGACGAACTTCATTTCCGCCATCGGGTTGACCGGGATCAGGTCCAGCTTGCGCGCCTGATGGAAGGCCACCGCGAGCAGCCGGTACAGCTGCTGCACGTAGGACAGCGATAGCTCAGCCTGGGCCGGCCACATCAGCAGCTTGTCGAGGGTCTGGGCGCTCACGTCACGCAGTAGCAGATCGTCCAGGCGGGGCTTGAGCTGGCAACTGATAGCCGACTTGCCCGCAGCTCGGCGCTTGTCGGACAGCGAACGCGACTTGGCCATGCGGTCACCGAACCAATCGAGCAGCTCGCCGACGGTCACCCAGCCCGAAACACTGGCCGCGCCGTCGGCAGCAACCCGCAGGCGTACCGCCGGCAGTGCCGCGATCACCTGCTTGGTGGTCAGGTCAGGAAAGCCGCCGATGCGATGCCATTTGCGCTTATTGAGCAGGTACCAGGAGCCGCGCGTGCGGTTCTTGGCGAAACGGAAGTGCAGCGCAGGGTGGCCAGCGTCCCGCAGGTCGCGCACATGCTCAAGCTTGGCATTGCGGGCAATCTCCGCGTCCGACAGTTTCACCGTCAGGGTTTTGATTTGAGTGCTCAAAACGTACCCTCCGCTGGTTCAAGAAGGTCGACAACCTCATATGTAGACGGCCACATCGAACCGCCGTATCGAATGGCCATGGCCCTGTCGAAAAAAAGAGCCAGCGCGTGGTCTGGTGTGCTTCCCAGCTCTATCTTGGAGGAGCAGCAAAACACCGCGTAGCGGTACAAGTCAGGCTCGGGAACGGCGAGGCGGGGATCTGCCATTAGAATTGATCCTTTTGTTTGTAGCGGTCAGCCATGCTGGTGACCTTTGCAGGCTTGGACGGCTCAACCCATCCAGCAGCCAGTTGTTCAAATCGGCTGTACTGCCCAAGGAAGGCGGCGCGCACGGTGCCACCTGCAATATCCCGGCCCTTGCCGATGATGATTTCGGCAATGCCTTTGGCCTCACTGTGTTCGTGGTAAACCTCGTCGCGGTAGACGAAAAGGATGATGTCCGCGTCCTGCTCAATAGCGCCGGATTCGCGCAGGTCAGAACACATCGGTCGTTTGTTGGGGCGCTTCTCGCACTCGCGGGAGAGCTGGCTGAGCAAGATGACTGGAATGCCAAGCTCACGGGCCATCAGCTTCGCCGTCCGCGTCATATGGCTGACTTCCTGTTCACGACTGAAGGTGCGCGAATCTGATTCGATCAATTGCAGGTAATCGATCACCATCAGATCCAATCCGTACCGGCGCTTGTGACGGCGTGCGGCAGCCCGCATACGGTTCATCGACATTGACGCACGGTCCGACAGGTACAGGCTGGAGTGCTTGAGCTTGCCGGCCGCACTCATCAGCTCCGCGCCGTGGCTGTGGGGAGCCTTTCCGTTCTTGATCAAGTGCAGGGGGATACGCCCTTCGGACGCCATGAAACGGTCCATCAGGCCGGTGTTATCCATTTCGAGACTGAACGCCATCACGCTCTTACCCTCGCGGATAGCGGCATTGGATGCGATGTTCATGGCCAGGGTGGTTTTACCCATGGCCGGGCGGCCCGCAATGATGATCAGTTGGCCAGGCTTCAAGCCCTGCAGCTTCTCGTCCAGATCGCGAATGCCGGTGGATAGCCCGTCAATCTCGTCACCCCGGTCGGCACGGGCCTGAAGCACTTCGATGTAGTCATCCAGGATGTCCTCAGCCTTGATCACCTCGGACGTGGCCGACTGGCTGTCGACCGCCTGGGCCTCGGCCTGCACCGCTGCCACCTTGTCCACGGTGGTCTGGTCGCCGTAAGCGATATCGTTGATCCGAACGCTCAATGCGATCAGTGATCTATCCAGGCTGCGCTCACGAACGGTTCCGGCGTACGAGGCAGCGTTCGCAACGCTTGGAGTGTTACGGGCGATATCGGCGGCGTACGCGAAGGCGGGAGAACCGCAAGGCAGGTCCCCGACACGAGCGCCGATAGTCACGATATCCACCGGCTGGCCTGCGCCATGCAAGTCCAAGATGCCGCGATAGATGGCGGCGTTATCCTCGTAGTAGAAATCCTCGACCGACAGGTCAGCACTGAGCAAGTCGATCAACTCAGGGCGCAGGAACATGGCCCCCAGCACACCGTGCTCGGCCTCAAGGCTGTATGGGTCACGCATTGAAATTACCCTCGATGACCTTCACGAAGTTGGTCGGCGCAATGAGCCAATCGAACACCGCGCGGAACGGTTTGCCGGCTCGCCCTTCTGTCTGGCCCATCAGGAATGGGCTAGCGGCGACCAACTTGAAGAAGTCCGACCAGAAATCGAGATCTTGGTGAACCACACTCTCATTCCACCGGGCGTTGAGCGTAGCTACACGGCTCTTGGTGATCATCACTACCCGAGGAAGCCCAGGAAGGGTTTCGTTGAACAGATCGACGATGGCCTGAGTTGGGCATTTCGGCTTCGAGGCTTTCGCCGGATTTGCATCAACTCGAGAAGGTGATGGTTCACTTGGTGGTTCTATTACGGTTCTGGGTGCGGCTGCTGCGGGGGGGG
>NZ_WKFA01000085.1:0-17527 GCF_021605325.1 Pseudomonas sp. PA-7-1E | reverse complement strand
TGCTCGCGGCGGCTAAAAACACAGAAATAAGCGGGTGATCTGAGCGTTTTTGATCGATTTGCCGCTTTTAAAATCGGCAGGGGCTGAAGTCAGCCAGAAATACACAACTACTTCAGACCATCCCTAAGCGGCGGGCAACGCCGGCAGCAATGGTAATTCTCCCTGAAATCACCCCAGGCTGAGTGAAAAATCCCGCTCCAAAGAGAGTCGCGTCGCTATTCGAAATCTGGTTGTTGCCGCTGACTGAAAGCTGACCCGAGTGTTCCACTGGAGCTGATCAATAATTAAGCAGATGGGATAGCCAAATCAGAAAATTGCCTGCGGGATGAGCATGGAAACCGTTTCAAAAGTCGGCCATAGCTAACAAGTTGCTATTGATTATTCATGCTTGGAGAACTGAGCTATCGCATTAGCTATACGACTACCGACTAAATCTAAGACACTATCAATGGTAATCGAATTAGTATCTGCTGACCTAATTTCTCTACTTAAACTAACAATGTCATGCCGTAATTGGTCTACCGACTGAGAGACTCGTACAGCTCTATTCGCCTCATCCCAAACACCATCTAAATCGAGTGCAAGGTGTATATATACCCATAATGATTCTACTTGTGCATGCCCAGACATCTCCCTTAGACGCTCAAGAACCATGCGGTAGTCCTGCTTTGATAGCTCCGCTGTACCACTCTTCAGCTCTCGAATGTGCAGCAGTGCTGCAGCAGTCAAGAAGCGATGTCGAAACATTGAGAGACATAGCCGAACATCTTTAAACCCAGCATATCGGCATAATCTCTTAAAATCCCGGGTCAAAGATTCAGTAGAAATTGCAGTTCCGTAGCTCCCCGGCTCAACACTTAAGAAGACGCTTGTTGACTCAGTGACGTTCCAATCTTTTCTGGAAATACAAAACTCCAGCCAGCGATTTCTATGCTCAAAATACAACAACGCCCTTGCTGCCAGCTTTTTTGAAACGGGGTACCGCCTCAAACACCCACGCATCTTGCGGCGCTTGTATGTCGGCAAAATTAAAGCAGGTTCAGGAGACAATAACGACAACATGTTGTCTTGCAACGGAAGGTCTCTCAACTCAGAAGGACGCAGACAAACGTACTTAAACATTAACAGCATAAAATCACGGCGCGCAGTTATATACTCTCTATACTCCTTCATAAGCACAATGTCATTCGAGAAGCGCCTTAAGAACTCGCTCGTATATGATTCTAAGTCATATAGATCATCAACAGCCTGCTCAATCTTATCGATGTAATAGTAATCAATGGGTAATTTTAATGCCGCACCAACAGAAGGAAGCGTGTATCTGTGATGGAAATAATATCGACCACTACGAGAGTTAAATTTTCTTTCAACAACAACAGAAGCGCCACTCGCACGATCACCAATAACCGGAATCTCGCCTGAGTAAATGTTATTCTGAAACCAAAACAAAAACTCAAAAACAGACTGCATTATTGCGTTAACAGTATTATTATTGCGAACGCGCGTGGACTCCTCACCCTCCTCCCCTTGGCTAAGAAATTTAATCATCATCTGAACATCATTATCAGAAAACTCATTGAACTGGATAGGACTACCAGATCGCGCCGAAGCACAATATCGAATTAAATGAGTCAATTTTGAAGCCGTAGTTAACGCGGTATCCCCTGTCCATGACCAGCTTTTATCAACAAGGTACATGTTAACCGCCAAACACGGTTTACCACTTGGCCACCGAACAAAAGCAGCGACAGGAATTACTTGATAAATAACTTTAGATGAATTTGACCTACCGCCAAAATAGACAGCACTATCCGGCAGGCGGATGTCTTTGACACGGCTATACAAGCCGTTGCTTTTCATTAAAATCTTCCACTTTTGAAGTGCGCTGCATGTCTACCTCTGAAAACAAATCATCATACAAAACGTTCTGATCGCGCAGAATATTTATCAATCTAGTTCGCATCTCAGCCGGATCCAAATCAACCTTAGACAACGCAGCAATTGTCTGCAGCATGTGATAGTACGCTTTACTCAATCTCAATGAGTGAGCCTCGCTAGCAGACAACAGCTCACGTAGTTGCAAGCGCACCTGTTCAGATCGTTGAAGTAGTGCGGCTTTCGAGCGAGCCTTGGTGGTAACAACTTTCAATGAGCATACTTGCTGTCGGAGATGATCCAGAAATTGCCTACCCGACCCACTGAAGCCATTGAGAAGGCTTGGATTTTCCTTACAAGCAAAATCAGAGAACTTATACATGCTATTCCGAGAGACAGGAGTAATTCCCAGCGCTGGAATATCCAAATCTGCCAACGCAGCTTGGGATTTACAAGCATTCATTACTCGTTGATCCGTAATGGCGGCTTCGCTCAAATAGTATTTCAAGACGGAAAATCTTGCGAGCACACTCGCCAAACAGGCACTTGTAGAATGACGACGCTTTACTTGCTGCGAAACCATTCTAAGCCTCCCGATTCCCTTGCTTAATAGCAATACAGTATTTAATTTCCCCACCACCTCCAACAATGCTATACGGTTCCAGATGATACTTATGCTGAAACAAAACCTTTACAAGCTCATGCCACTGACGCTCAGGAACAACGTTCAAGCTTACGACATTAAAGTGCAATAAAACTTCCCGATACAAGCTGCTCAATCCAAGCACTTCATTATCAGACAAACCGACACCATCGTCGAATTGCGCAAGTTGATCGATAACACATTCCGCCTCAAGTATTCCAACCCCGCCCGGAAACTCCCGCTCTATATATGCATATATATGTTGAGCATCAACGTGACCAGCCATCCACCTAGCCGCGTCTAGTACGTCATACCTTCCGCTCCAAAAGAGCATCAAGAGAAACCATTTACGCATCTCGTGGACGCGTATGTACCAGCGTCGCCCCAACTCATCTACGGGCAAATTTACATAATCACAAAAACGATCAATATAGTCATTTAAAGAACCGCGCCCCATTACTTTAGGAACATTCCAATCAGCAGGATTTGTTAAATAAAACAATTTACTCATGCGATATTGATCATCTTCCCCAAGAATTTTCCATAGTCCGGAACTTAGATCCTGCATCTGGCGAACAGCCTTTGCGACTACTGCTGGAACGGGCCGACCTCCAGAGTATTCCGTCTGTTCTCCCAACGTATGTTTTGCAATTTTTGAGTTAATCCAGAAACCATACTCAGAGCTTCCGAGAATGCAGTTGTACGGCAAATCAGACAGCTCTACATCTCTGAATGGCTTCATAAGTGACAAAAGTACGACAACCGCACCAACATGTATTTCCAACATCCCATGAAGAGTTGGTGATGCTCGCAGCATATCAAAGCTCTTAATTCTTTTTGCAACGCCAAATTTTTTTATACTAAACCCGGCATTCCTTAATGAATCGGGGCATGGTATTTCCCGAAATATTCGATTCATATGAAACGGGTTATTAACCTGCCCCCATACCTTAGTTCCTTTTTCAAAGTCGTTTTTGCACCTTGAAAAAACTTCTAGATAAAACCCAACTAGGTCGTCGCCGTACTTAACAACCCAGCGCAGACTTTCGTTCAGGTAGCCCATCAATGTATTAATAGGAACAAATCGCGTTCGCCCATGCTTGGCAACACTAGCTTCCTGATTGAAAACAGCCAAACACGACTCCAACCCGTTCCAATGTGGAATTTCATCGGGAAGGTAGGCGCGAAATTTTGCGATAATATTAAACTTATTAACCTCACTTCTAATCGACTTAAGGCTATTACCTTGCGAAATAACTTCATCTATAGTAGAAGTCCTGTGACTAGGAAACTCTGTTCTTATACTATGACTTACAAATAGCGGATGAAACGGCGTTTTTCCTTCAAATTGACGCATTGCAGCATTGAAACGGTCATGGATACGCGCCGAACTTGCAGAACAAAATAAAAACCTCTCGATTACATGGTTAGCAACACGCGACTCATTCTCCATCTCATGTGCTCGCACGGATCTTCTTTGGTAGCCGTTATTTGATTCAAGCCAACGAATAGCAATGTGCAGCTTTTCTTGGGGCCATTTGAATGGCGCAACCATTAGCTCTGGGGGACAGGGTGAGGCAAACACCTCATGATGCAGTTCCGCCATAAATCGCTCAGTTATACGATGAGCTCCACACCAACCACCACAGGCCATTAAATTAGTAAGCTTTGATATGCCGCCTTGGTCAAACAACAAGAGCCCATGCTTCTCTGGAAAAAAATATTCTTCTTCCAAAACCAGCCAATAGCAAATTCTTAATAGGAAACCATTGAAATCATGCCAAACACGGATAGCAGGTGGCTTGCTAAAGCCGTAACCCTGGCGATAAAGGAAACTGATTTTTTTGCACGAACTTAAGAGGCGTGAGTACTTGGTATCTGTGAGATAGCACCCATTCGGAAGCCTGACACTCCAATGGACGTTAACACTTCCCAAAAATCCACCTTCGCTAGTAGCGCGTGTTTTCTCTCCGTTGGTGGTAATCCAAATATCGGATTCCCAATCTGAAAGAAGCCAGGGTGCTGTCCATCGCCCTTGATAAATTCCTCCTCTCGCTGACACCGAGTCGAGCATTGAAACCAAAGAGTCATCTGGATTCGTCGTTGCTAGTCGATAGCCAAGCTTCCAATGATCTTTGCCAAGAGAGTTTCCCATTCTTAAGCCTCCCAGAGGTTTTCACAGCGTAGCGACGATAGCTTCTGTAATAGCTCTGGAACTAAGCACTCAGCACGCCTGAAGCTTTCTTTGAGTCTTCGCAGATCAATCACATCTTTAAGTTGATTTCCAACATCATCCGAAGTGACTATTGCTTGTAGCATTCTCGTTAAATGGATAAGGGTATTCGCTGATAATCCAGTCCCCTCCGGCTCCGCCGACCTAGCCCTGTCACTCAAGTTAGTTGTTGCCCACTGTTGGTGAGCGATCAGAAGCGCAATACTTTGATCGGAAAGCCGAAGATGCAATATATCACCAACCTCTGAGCTTCCTTTAGAGCCATTGCTATCACTCGCAAAAGCTGTATGAAGCAAATTGGACAGGGGGGACCGCCCCTTCGGGAAAAATCTAAGCGCATTTGCAATAAGCTCATTAAGCTCATAAAGTGAGCTACAATCGGAAACCTCTAAGAGATAGTCCTCTTTGCACGCAGCAATAAGAAGAAGCGAATTCTGAAAAATTCGAACTATTCGCTCACTCCAAGCATGCAGAACAACTTCAGGAATGTAATGACTAATTACCACTCTATAACTATTCCCGAGCTTTCGCTGGACATTTCGTATTGAGCCTTTATCAAACCACTCCAATACCCCCTGAGTGCATCGAATTCGTTTAAAATCTAGATTTCCTTTCATCAATCCACCGGCTTCTAAAGCCGGATAAAGTGTCGAAAGCGTCACACCACTCTTTCTATGCAAATTAAGCGCAAAAATATTTGGGGGATGCCCCAAATGCGGCCCTGCTTTTCCTGACCTGGTTAATCCCAAGAAGAGAAACTTATGCAACTTACTCCCTGCACGCTTAAGTAGTTCTCGCACTGGCGCCGTACACCTCACAAGGTGGGTTATTACTCGTCTAGCGCGATGCGTTAGTATGGCGTACTTTTTTTCCCGCGCTCTTTTCTTTTCTACTACAAATATCTGACTTACTTCATCATCATCGCCTCCTATCGAAAAGTAATATTCGCCTTCTGATATTGATAGTTCAGCAGATGCGAGAGCTTCCGGCGTGAAATTTGGATGTTCTTGCAGTAATATCGCAACGGCGACGGCCATATCGGTGACGGTGAGCACACCAAGGAACCGTGCATACAGTTGATATGGTTTCAGAAGGGCCAGCTGCGCTTTATCGAGAGAGCACCATTCATTTAAGCCTTGCAAAGGTGTCTGCGAAGACTCTGTGATAAATCTTGCATTCAGTGCTGGGTGTTGGCAGATTACACTAGTACTAATACAATAAATATCGTCACTTCGAGATATGGCATTTCTCATAATCTGAAGCGCCCATATATGCCCCTCAGGATTCATAGGAGAACCCAGTTTCAAGTTTATTTCGTTTGTACCACACCACCCGTCACCACGATCATAGATATGTGTATAGCTCCATACTCCCGATTCCACTCTCCGTTTCCATTCAGCTTCATTTACCCTCATCAAGGCCCCGGCCCTGTAGTCTTTTACGAGCCGGAGCCAATAATCATCCAATACTGAACTAAGAAGACTGTTTCTACTCCGCAGTGTACGTTCAATATTATCTAGATAATCCGCATCAGACTTCCAAAATATTGGTCCAGCCAAGGTTCGGTCAGTAGCCTGGTCAAATTTCTCATCTTTAGCCTGAATACTGCCTCCCAAAACTCTACTGCTGCCTGGTTTCCCACCAGTTACTTTTTCTTCAGGCAAATCCATTAGAGGAATATCAATATCTCTATGTATTATTCCTTCAGCCTGCATCCTGAGGAGGTATCTTCTAATGTTTTTCCGCCATAGCTTACAGCGAGTTTTTAGAGTTGCCGTTGATCTAGGATTACTTACAAACCAAAGTCCAAATTGATTAATAAAATGTAAACCACTCGCAAAATCGCGCGGAATACAAAATCTTTCGCTATCGTTTTCAATTAAGTTGTGATACCAAACGGTAAACTCACCGAAACGACTCAGCACTGCATTCAAAAATGTGAGTTGCGTTTTAGGACTTCTGCCCGCTAGATAGACAACGGTCAATGCGATGATTTGCCCTAGGTCGTTACGTTCGATTATGGAAAGCGGATCTAGCTTCACTACTCGCGGTTTCACTCTGCGGGGACTATCGACGTACGCAGTGACTTTGCCGATCCCTATCTCTATCCGCATTCCTAACCCCTCCCTGATCGTGAACATGCGACGAATCGCACCCATGTTCACAACAACACAGGTGCCAGCCGTGCATCCTAGGAAACACAGGGGCTTTATGACGCAAGCCCGATGCACAATGAGTGTAGGTGAAGAAAATGTTGGCGAAGTGAATGGTGACCGTAACAACTTCAGTTTTGGCTGGCTGCCGGTGCAAAGCGGGCAGTACGGCTCATGCCTGACCCAGGTGGACTTCAAGGCGAAGAAAGTCATGCCGCGCCCGTCCATTCGCGGGATGATCGCACGCACGTATTTTTATATGAGCAAGCAGTATGGCCTGCGCCTGTCGAAGCAGGACCGGCAATTGTATGAAGCCTGGAACAAGACCTATCCGGCGCAAACCTGGGAGCGCCAGCGCAACCAGACAGTGGCGTGCGTGATGGGACGTGGTAATGAATTCGTCGGCCCGGTCAACCTCAAGGCCTGCGGCTGACTGTGGGCGGGGTGCCCGCCCACTTCACCTGCTACTGCGCAGCCTGGTGTTCGATAATCTCCGACACGGTGTCGTTTTTCTTGGCCCGCGCCATTTTTTCGTTTAGCAGCGCCTGCTTGGCTTCGGCCTCGGCTTTGGTCGCGAACGGCCCCAATAGCACCTCATCCTTGCCGTCGACTTTCACAATGTAGAAATTGAACCCGTGCTCCAGCAACCAGGCGGCCAGGTCGGTGATCGCCTGCAGCTTATGGTCCGGCGGGCCGACCCGTATATCCCATTCCTGAGCGGCAATCGCACCGGTTTGCGGCAGGCTTTCGGTCACGGCAGGCTTGGCCTTGGGGGCGTCGACCGACTTACCTTCACCGCATCCGGCCAACGCCAACACCACAATTGCCATCGCTACTTTACGCACTGCCCTGCTCCTTTGAGGATCAAAGAGGCAACTTTACCATTCACTGTCTATTCTGGCCGTCATAAACGTTGGCTTAAACAATGCGAATCATGTATCGCGACCTGTATGATACCGCCATGGGAATTAATGTCGCCTCTATGCGTCCTAGAAAGAGGCAGTCACAGGGAAGCGCTTCGCAGTAAGCTACACACATCCGACACCTACCCTGTCTGAAACATGTGTCCTTAAAAGTAATTCAAGGAGAAGTCCATGCTTATACTCACCCGCAAAGTCGGTGAAAGCATAAACATCGGTGATGACATTACGATCACCATCCTGGGCGTTAGCGGCCAGCAAGTACGAATCGGCATCAACGCACCTAAGGATGTTGCCGTGCATCGCGAGGAGATTTACCAGCGTATCCAGGCCGGCCTGACTGCACCTGACAAAAACCAGACGCCTTGAAACGCCTCCAGTAGCCAGCCTTTTCGTTCACTGTAACGGCTGGCGAAAACCCAATTGGCCTGTTCGCGCTTCCCGGGTGACCAGCGCACGTTGAGCCCTTCCTTCGCTGCAAGATGAAACTGTCAGGGCATCCGGAACTTGTCGCGCTATTGGCAGCCCAACTTCTGACACTTTATCCTGCCGTCCGAGTGCATTTCGGGAACACGTCGATGAGGCCAGCCGCGTCGCAACCGCTTGTTTCAAGATCCTGGATGATCGCCCTTCTGATAGGGCTGGTCTTCGTGGCACTCGGGTGCTGCTTGAGAATGGAAGTGGAAGGGGCCGATCCCGACACCCATTCCTGGTTGGATCTTGCGCTTCTGCTCTGTGGCTACCTGCTTGCGTTCTGCCTCAAGCCCATCCAGAAGGTGATCTTGCGCAAGCTGCGTCAGCGCGCCGCTCATCGCACCCATGGAAAAACCGCACGTTGAGGGCGTTTACCTGTTATCGGATCGCCGGTATTTACAGCGCCGCCGCACCACCTATCATTGGGCTTGCGCAGTCAGTCAAAGGTGCAGATACAGATGGATACCCTCAGTAAAGCCCAGATCGAGTCAGCACTGGCAGCGCGCCTGCCCAGCTATACCGTTGAGTGCACGCTGCATGCCGACGGTACTCTCTCAGCCGTTCTCAGCGGCCCGGGAACCGATCACTTCGCGATTACCGGCATCGTGCGCGCGCATTATCACGGTACAGAAGCCATCAACCGGCTCGCCACCGAGATACTCAGGGAAATGGTGGTGTCGCGCCAGGGGATGAAAAACAGCCGACTGCAGGCACTGTCCGATCCCATCGACTGCATGGAAGGCCGAGACCGGTAACGGGCTCGGCCTTCCACGTATCATGGCGCCAACGAACTTAAGGACAGCAAGCCATCAGCCCCACGCTCGGCTTTCAACGCACCGTATTGCTCGATGCAAGCATGGGCGGTCACCATCGGCGTCAAGTGTGTCGAGGTCACCACCATGATATCCGCCCCCGCCGCTTCCCCAGCCTGAATACCCACTGTGGCGTCCTCGAACACCAGGCAGTCCTGCATCGGCACGCCCAGGCGCCGAGCACCCAGCACATAACAGGCCGGATCGGGCTTGCCCGTCTTCACATCTTCGGCTGTCACCAGTACCGCCGGCACGGGGATGCCCGCTGCTTGCAGCCGGCGCACGGCCAATGCCTTTGGCGCTGAGGTGACCAACGCCCATTGATCGACGGGCAGGCTCGCCAAAAACGCCACCGCGCCGGGAATCGCCACGATGCCTTCGACATCGTCCAGCTCAGCCTCGGTGATCCATTGGGCTTCTATCTGTGGATCGACGCCCGGCAATGCCTGGCGGGTGATCGTATCAATCGCGCGGGCGCCATGAATGGTGTGCAGAAACGCTTCCACATCCAAGCCATGCCGTGCAGCCCAGATGCCCCAGACGCGCTCCGCAGCGGCAATGGAGTTGAGCAGGGTCCCGTCCATATCGAACAGAAAGGCGCGGTAACGCCGGGTAAATACATTTGGAGTTGGGCTGGACATTGCGCGGCTTCCTCATGGGCTGGGCCCTGCAATCTACGGATCACCTCGACGCTTGTAAACGCCGAGTCCTGGCCCGTCACCTCCAAGTAAAAAATGACGAACTTGTCATGATCCTGTTGGTTGGCTGTTGGGGTCGCCTGGTTACCGTGAGCTCACTACCCACCCGGAACGTGAGACACCACCATGAAACTGATTGCCCTGGGCTTCGCCGCTTTGCTCGCCACTGGCTCGGCATTCGCTGCCGATACCGCCCCCGCTACCAACGTGATCCACGACAAAACCGGCTTCTTCGTGCACCTGGATGTCGCCAGGGTGCTGTCGAGCACCGACACCTACGGCCAATGCGGGGTTGTGCCGGCGCAACTGCGCTATCTGGACCACCAAGACCGCGAACATGTGCTGGATTACCAAGTCCAGGGCACCGGTTGCGCCAATGACAATTGATCGGGCTACACTGGCGCAACTTATTGAAGCAGAGCACCTTCCATGAACATCCTCGTAGTCGAAGACGAACCCAAGGCCGGTAATTATCTGCTCAATGGGCTGCAGGAGCTGGGGCATTGCGTAAGCCTGGCCCGCGATGGGGTGGACGGCTTGCACCAGGCCCTTGAAACGCCCTTCGACGTGATCGTACTGGACGTGATGATGCCGAAAATGGATGGCTGGGAAGTGCTGCGCCGACTGCGCAAAGAAGCCGATACGCCAGTGCTATTCCTCACCGCCCGCGATGACATCGCCGACCGCATCAAAGGCCTTGAGCTGGGTGCCGATGACTACCTGATCAAGCCCTTTTCGTTCGCCGAACTGGTGGCGCGCCTGCGTACCCTCAATCGTCGTGGCCCGAGCCGGGATGAAGAACAACTGCAAATCGCCGACCTGCACATTGACGTACTCAAACGTCGGGTGACCCGCGCCGGCACGCGCATTACCCTGACCAACAAAGAGTTCGCCCTGCTGCATCTGTTCGCGACGCACCAGGACCAGGTACTGTCCCGCTCGCTGATTGCTTCGCGGGTGTGGGACATGAACTTCGACAGCGACACCAATGTGGTGGATGTCGCCGTGCGCCGCCTGCGCCTGAAAATCGACGACCCGTTCCAGCTCAAGCTGATCCACAGCGTGCGGGGCATTGGCTACCGCTTCGATACCCAGCCATGAACCGTCAACACCCTTACTCCCTGACCCTGCGCCTGGCGTTGATCTTCGCCCTGCTCGCCTTCGCCTTGCTGGCCACCCTGGGCGTGGCGCTGTACCGGGAACTAGAGCGCGAACTGATCCGCCGCGATGACGCCGCGCTGATATCCCGGGTGGACCAGTTACGCAACCTGCTCAACGACAGCAATACCCTGGACCTGATCAAGACCAAGCCAGAGCTGTTCCAGAACATGTTGGGCAACCGCGAATCCGTGCTGAGCATTGCCGCCCCCGACAAACAGCCACTGCTGCTGGTAAACCCGGGGAATATTGAGTTGCCGTCGATCCAGCCGCTGCCCAAGGATCACAAACTCATGTTGAGCGACGTGCAACATTTGCCAGGCCTGAACGGTATTCCCTTCTCGCTGGTGGCCGTGGCTATCGACTCCGGCGACCTGGGCAGCCTGCAAATCACCAGCGGCCGCCTGATGACCGAGCGCACCGCGGTGCTCACCAGTTATCGACTCAGCGTATACATCCTGGCGAGTATCGCCGCGATCATCCTGGCGCTGGTGGGTTACCTGCTGGTTCATCGCGGCTTGCTGCCATTGCGCCGCCTGGCCCGGCATGCCCAAGGGATCGGCGTCAGCAACCTGGCCGAACGGCTCGACAGCCACGGCACACCGAAAGAATTGCTGCCCATGATCGACTCGTTCAACACCATGCTTGAACGCCTGGCCAAAGGCTTTGTACAACTGGGCCAAGTGTCCACCGACATGGCCCATGAACTGCGCACCCCGATCAACAACCTGCTCGGCGAAACCCAGGTTGCCCTGCAGCAGCAGCGCAGCATCGAGAGCTACCAGCAACTGCTGGCCTCCAATGTCGAAGAGCTGGAACGCCTGGCGCGAATGCTCGACAACATGCTGTTCCTGGCCCGCACCGACCCCGCCAGCGCACTGCGCCAACGCCAGGCGCTGGACGCAGCGGATGAAGTGGAACGCATCGCGGATTACTTCGAGGGGCTGGCCGGTGATGTGGACATGCACATCACCGCCTTGGGCGAAGGGGTGATCTGGGCTGAGCCGATGTTGCTGCGCCGTGCCTTGGCCAACCTGTGCGCCAACGCCATCAAATATGGCGCGCCGGGCTCGGAACTGAGTATCCAGGCAGTGCCGGATGGCGCGGGCATCAACCTGAGGGTCAGTAACCACGGCCAGACGATCCCGGCCGAGCACCTGCCGCGGCTGTTCGAACGGTTCTACCGGGTGGATGAATCCCGCGAGCGGTCAGCCCAGTCCAACGGCCTGGGACTCTCGATCGTGGCGGCCATCATGCAGCTGCATAACGGGCGGTACCGTGTAAGCAGTGAAGATGGCGTGACCTGTTTTGAGTTGTTTTTCCCCGGCCGTGAAGCCTGAGGGCGCTGCGACTCAATCAAACGCGCCGTTCAGAACTTCGTAGATGATACCAGTCGCGATGGCCACCAATATCAAGTCGGTCCCCGCTTGCTGCCACTCGTAACCGTCGTAGCGAGGCAACTGCCCCAGCAAGCGGCCGTCCAGCTTCTTGGCAATACCGGGCGGCAGGGGCTTGCCGCGTGCCAGGTTTTTCTGAATGCCAGGCGGCAAGGCTGGCCCTGGGCGCCAATAATCGCGGTGACCGCCCAGCACGTTCAGTACAAGACCGCGATCAACGCTGAAGTCATTCCTGGAGGGCCCGCCATTGTCCTTGCCCTTACCGTGCCCACCCTGGGCATTACCTTTGTTATTACCGTGACCTTTGCCGTTGTCCTGCCCACCATAGGCATCACCCTTGCTATTGCCTTGGCCTTTGCCCTGCCCACCGTAGACATCACCTTTATTGTTACCCTGGCCTTTGCCATTGCCTGGATCTGCAAGGGCAAGGCCACTGGTCACGGACAGTGCAAGGGACAACGCAACCGACACGAACTTCGTACGCTTTAACATGGCGACTTCCCAACGCAAATATGTGCTTGAACTGTAGTTGAAATCGCAACACAGCGTACACAGACAACAGCGTCTGCCGTCAGCTCACCTGACCACCACTCAAGGCGATATCTACCTGGGTTTGCCAGGCTGCCAATGCCGCCACACGCAACCCCTCGACTATTGTCGATAGCGACATCGAATGCTCGCCCGCGTCAGGCAAACCAGGTACGTGAATAAACCCACTGCGCACCCCAGTCCCCACCAAGGCATGCTGCAAACGATAAAACACCTGATTACACACAAACGTCCCCGCCGTCTGCGATACCGAGGCCGCAATGCCCGCCTCACGCACCGCCTTGACCATGCCCTTGATCGGCAACGTCGAGAAGTACGCCGCCGGGCCGCCATCCACTACCGCAATATCAATCGGCTGCGCCCCCAGATTGTCGGGAATACGCGCATCGTTAACGTTGATCGCAACGCGCTCGACGGAAATATCACTGCGCCCAGGCCCCAGGCCCGTGGCGATGACCATTGCCGGCCGCAGTTCGTTGATCAACTGGAGCAAGGTTTCGGCAGCGGTGGCAAATGCGCAGGGCAAGCAACGCGAAACCATTTGCACCCCCTCGCACAGCTGCACACCGTCCAACTGGCGCACGGCCTCCCAAGAGGGGTTTACCGCCGCCTTATCAAAGGGCTCGAAGCCCGTCAGCAATACGTTTTGCACAGTGGCCTCACATCAACAGATAGAGCAGCACGATATTGACCACCAGCATCATCAGCGCCGTGGGTAGTTGGGCTTTGATCACCGCATTTTTATCCGGCAGCTCCAGTAGCGCCGCCGGTACGATATTGAAGTTGGCCGCCATCGGCGTCATCAACGTACCGCAATAGCCAGAGAACATACCAATCGCCGCCATCACCGCCGGATTGCCGCCGTAAATCCCCACCAGCACCGGCACGCCGACGCCACCGGTCATCACCGGAAAGGCCGCAAAACCATTGCCCATGATCACGGTAAACAAGGCCATGCCCAACACATAGACCATCACCGCCACCAACTTGTAGTCCAGGTTGATGTAGGTGGTGGTGACATGAGCGACCGCCGTGCCCACCCCGGCCTCATTGAACAACAGCCCGAGCATCGCCAGCATTTGCGGAAGCACCATGGCCCAGCCCAGGGCTTCGGTCAGGCGACGGGATTCGCGTAACGCTTGTACCGGCGTATCCCGGGTCAGCCAGCAGGCCAGGCCAAGGGCGATCAGGCAACCGATGCCGAGGGAGACAAAGGTGGTGTTCTTCGGGTCCAGCAGCGGTACACCACCGATTTCGGTGTGTTTGAGCAACACTGAGCCAATCACCGTGGTCAGCGGAATCGCCAACGCCGGGATGAACAGTTTGTGGCCCAGGCGCCCGGCACTGGCGCGGGACGCCTTGTCGTGCAATTCGGCATGCTGGCCACGACCAACGCCGCCCAAGCCAGCAATCAATGCCATCACCACCACACCCACTCCGATGACCACCGAAGGCAGGCGCTCGCCTATAAGGAACGGTACGGCGAACAACAACCAGAACAGCGCACTGGACCAGCGCTTGGGGTGGGAACGGTCGAGCAGGATCATGCCGGCGGTGATCAGCAACAGCACGCCCGCCAGCCAGTACAGGTATTGAATGGAAATAATCATTGAGCAGCCTCCACCGGAGCGGTGGCCGAGCTCATTTCGCGGGTCAAGCGCCGGTCGAAACGATGCAACCGGATAGCGTGAATGATGAAGGCGCAGATCGCCGTCGGGATGCCCCACACCGCAATGTGCAGCGGCTCCACATCAATCCCCGAGCCAAGCAGGAATGTGTGCATCAACGCAATCGCACCAAAGGCCACGAAGATGTCCTCACCAAAGAACAACCCGACGTTGTCGGTGGCAGCGCACATGGCCAGTACCTTGTGGCGCAGCTTATCCGGCAACTTGCCATAGCGTTTTTCCGCTGCGCCCTCGGCCATCGGCGCCAGCAGCGGCCGCACCATCTGCGGATGCCCACCCAGGCTGGTCAACCCCATGGCCGCCGTGGACTCACGCACAAACAGATAAATGATCAGCAAGCGCCCGACCGTGGCGCGTTCGAAGCGTGCAATCCAGTTCTGCGCATGCAGGCGCAGGCCATGGCGTTCCAGCAGGCCAATCACCGCCAGCGGCAATAACAGAATCAGTTGCAAGGCACGGGTCTGAAGGAAGCCATCACCCATGGTGGCAAGAATTTTTTCCAGGGGGAACTGGGCGGCAAGCCCGGTGGCGATGGCGGCCGCGGAGACCACCAACAGCGGATTGAAGCGCAATACAAAGCCGACCACGATGACAAGTACGCCGATCAACGGCCATAAGTTCACAACAGTTTGCATGGCGGGGAGGTCCTTTAGTGCGCGCTGCGGCGCCATCACAGCAGGATGTGGGCAAAGGGCTCACAGCTTGAAAGTGGCGTGCAGTCGGCTCGGTTTTTTATTGTTGACCTGGAAGGTCGAGCGTCAGTGGCGGCAACTTTGCTGCCTGGGGCCGGGGGTGTCCAACAAGAAAAATTGTTGCTGCAAACCAATAATTTTTGTGGGGGGATGGCTTCGGGCGGTACGGTGCCATGCAGAGATTCAGCGCAGTTTTTTTGGAAAAATCGCGAGGATGAACGCGCTATGGCGTCGGCAGGGAAAATTCCTGATCAGCGCCTATACTCCACGGTGCAGCTGTGTGTACTTGGAGTTCATTCACGGCGTCGTGCCGACAATGAGGGGTTCCCGCTATGTATGCCGGACAAATGAGTAATATGGCGACCACGCTTGGCGAAATACGCTGCCAGCTGTTCGCCCAGGTAATTTGCCTGCTGGCGGTGGCGACGCTGTTCGCCTGATTGGACATAAAGCCCTGAAAGACGCCGCCCGGCGTCTCGACTTTCCTTTGCCCAAATTTCAGGCAACAAAAAAGGGCCCACCTTTCGGTGAGCCCTTCTAGACCGCCCAGCAGAGCGGATTTTGTTTGGTAGGCGCGATTGGACTCGAACCAACGACCCCCACCATGTCAAGGTGGTGCTCTAACCAACTGAGCTACGTGCCTGCTGTGAGGCGGCATTCTACGGAATTCCGAAGGGGTGTCAACATCTTTTTTGCAGCTAACCCTATGAATATGCGAATTTTTTATTTGCGCCGGGTACACCCGCGATTTTCGGGTGGCTGGCAGGCGATTTTCAACTCAGGTAGGATCGGCGCACTCGTAAAAAATATAAAACAGAGGTTCCAGGATGGCGAACACCCCCTACCCCCAGTCGTATTACGCCGCTTCCGCGAATGCAGTTCCGCCCCGTCCTGTGTTGCAAGGTGAAGTCGAGACCGATGTGTGCGTGATCGGGGCCGGCTATACCGGGCTTTCCAGTGCGCTGTTTTTGCTGGAGAACGGCTTTCGCGTCACGGTGCTGGAAGCCGCCAAGGTGGGTTTTGGTGCTTCGGGTCGCAACGGTGGGCAGATCGTCAACAGCTACAGCCGCGATATCGACGTGATCGAGCGCAGCGTCGGGCCTCACCAGGCGCAGTTGTTGGGGCAGATGGCCTTTGAAGGCGGCAGGATCATCCGTGAGCGCGTGGCCAAGTATCAGATCCAGTGCGATTTGAAGGACGGTGGCGTGTTCGCCGCCCTCAACAGCAAGCACATGGGCCACCTGGAGTCGCAAAAGCGCCTGTGGGAGCGCTACGGCCATACGCAACTGGAGTTGCTGGACGAGCGCCGCATCCGCGAGGTGGTGGCCTGTGACAACTATGTGGGGGGTTTGCTGGACATGAGCGGTGGCCATATCCACCCGCTCAACCTGGCGCTCGGTGAAGCCGCGGCTGTGGAATCCCTGGGCGGCACGATCTATGAGCAATCGGCAGCGGTGCGCATTGAGCGCGGTGCCAATCCGGTGGTACACACCGCCGAAGGCAGGGTCAGGGCCAAATTCATTATCGTCGCGGGGAACGCTTACCTGGGCAATCTGGTGCCGGAGCTAGCGGCCAAGTCGATGCCGTGCGGCACCCAAGTGATCACCACGGCGCCACTGGGCGATGAAGTAGCCAAGACTTTATTGCCACAGGATTACTGTGTCGAGGACTGCAACTACCTGCTCGACTACTACCGCCTCACCAGCGACAAGCGCCTGATCTTCGGCGGCGGCGTGGTCTATGGCGCGCGGGACCCGGCGAATATCGAAGCGATCATCCGACCGAAAATGCTCAAGGCCTTTCCGCAACTGAAGAACGTGAAGATCGACTACGCCTGGACCGGCAATTTCCTCCTCACCCTGTCGCGTTTGCCGCAGGTCGGCCGCCTGGGTGACAACATCTATTACTCCCAGGGCTGTAGCGGTCATGGCGTGACGTACACGCACTTGGCAGGCAAAGTACTGGCGGAGGCCTTGCGAGGTCAGGCTGAGCGTTTTGATGCGTTTGCGGGCTTGCCGCATTACCCGTTCCCGGGTGGGCAAATGTTGCGCACGCCGTTTGCGGCGCTGGGAGCTTGGTACTACGGATTGCGCGATAAATTCGGCATGTAAACACAGGCAACCTGTGGCGAGGGAGCTTGCTCCCGCTGGAGTGCGTAGCGCTCCCAGGCTTTTGGGGCCGCTTCGCAGCCCAGCGGGAGGCGGCTCCGCCGCCGCACGGGGGGAGCTGTGGCAG
>NZ_WKFA01000084.1:0-17811 GCF_021605325.1 Pseudomonas sp. PA-7-1E | reverse complement strand
AACACAGGGGAGTGGGGGCGGGGGGGCTTGCCCCCGCGGGACGGCGGAGCAGTCCTTTTTTGGGGGCCGCTTCGCGCCCCAGCGGGAGCAAGCTCCCTCGCCACAGTTACCGATTCTGTCTTAACTGACTGGCATTAGGGCTTGCCCACCGCTATCACAGGCAAGCCAGCTGCCACAGTTGATTGCATTTCGAATGTAGATCGCAAAAAAAACGCCAACCCTAGGGTTGGCGTTTTCGCGCAGCACTTAGCGCATCACTGCGGCTTCTTGCGGCCAAAACCAGGACGCTGGCCGGAACCGGCCGGGGCGCCACGGCGCTTGCCCGAAGGCTCGTCCGCGACCAGTTTCGGGCCAGGGCGCTTGTTCGCCGCTGGCTTGGCTGGACGCTTGGTGCTGGCGTTGTCGGCCGGGCGATCCGCTTCACCACGGTTGCTGCGACCACCCGCCGGAGCAGGACGCGGCGTACGTGGCGCACGCTCACCTTCTTGACGCGATGGCGCGGTGGGGCGGCGTTCGCCTTCAATGTGCGGCTGACGCGAGATACGACCGCCGGTGGCCGGTGCATCCAGCGCAGGGCGCAGGGTGCGAGCAACACGTTCGGTACGTGGCACTGGGCGCGACGATTTACGCTGCATACGCTCAAGCTTGTCTTTGCTCTTGGCGTTCATCTGCGGCATGGCAACCGGCGTCAGGCCCACTTCGGCGCTGAGGATATCGACTTCGTACTGGCTCATTTCGCGCCAGCGGCCCATCGGCAGGTCGGAGTTCAGGAACACCGGACCAAAACGCACGCGCTTGAGGCGGCTGACCACCAGGCCCTGGGACTCCCACAGGCGACGCACTTCACGGTTACGGCCTTCCATCACCACGCAGTGGTACCAGTGGTTGAAACCTTCGCCACCCGGCGCCTGCTTGATGTCGGTGAACTTGGCCGGGCCGTCTTCGAGCACCACGCCCGCCTTGAGGCGTTCGATCATCTCGTCATCGACTTCACCACGTACACGCACGGCGTATTCACGGTCCATCTCATAGGACGGGTGCATCAGGCGGTTGGCCAACTCACCGTCAGTGGTGAACATCAGCAAGCCGGTGGTGTTGATGTCCAGGCGACCGATGTTGATCCAGCGGCCTTCTTTAGGCTTGGGCATCTTGTCGAACACGGTCGGACGGCCTTCCGGGTCGTCACGGGTGCAGATCTCGCCGTCGGGCTTGTTGTACATGATCACGCGGCGCACCGATTCGGCGGCCTCTTCACGCTTGATGACCTTGCCATCAATGGTGATTGCATCGTGCAGGTCGACGCGCTGGCCGAGGGTTGCCTCGACGCCGTTGACCTTGATGCGCTTCTGGGTGATCCAGGCTTCGACGTCGCGGCGCGAGCCCACGCCGATACGCGCCAGCACTTTTTGCAGCTTTTCGCCTGCTGGGCCGATTTCCTGGTCTTTCTGGTCTTGGTCATTCATCGTAAGCACCTCCCGGTGGGTCGATTCAGGCGTGGCCTGAGGGTATTGAAAGCGGGGCCTTGGCCGAATAGGTCGGCAAGGGGCCGCGAATCATACGCGCATGGCGCGTGTTGCGCATCACAGACTAGTCGATAACGCCCAGCTCATTTGCTTTTCCGCCGACCGGTGGCCCCCAGGGCCAGCAATCGCAGCTCGGCTTCGGCCAGCACCGTGCGCTTGTCGGCTTTATCGAGCTTCTTCCAGGCACGGATTTCACGCTTGCTGCGGCCACAGCCGACGCAGATGTCATCGTTGAATTTGCAGATGCTGATGCACGGGTCTTTCATGGCACTCATGGTCGATCCTCTGTGGGAGCTGGCTTGCCTGCGATGACATCACCTCCTTGCATCTGAGAGACCGAGGCGTCTGCATCGCAGGCAAGCCAGCTCCCACATGGGTTGCGCGGTGAACGTCAGAGCCGGTCAGTCTTCGAGCTGACGGCGTTCGTTCTCGATGGCCTCGGCCAGCGCCCGGGCTTCGTCTTCTTCGTCACTCAGGGGCGGCTGTTCGAGGGCGGCGACGGCGGCCAGGAGCTTTTCCCGGGCTTGGGCCACGCCAAGCACATCGTCTTCGGCTTCGACCTCAGGCTCGGATTCAACGTTCACCTGGGTTTCTGGCTCCGCCGCACCATCACGCAGCAAATCGTCGAAGTCGGTCTTGATCCCCTGCTCCATGTCGTCCAGCTCCAGCAACAACGTATGGAAACTGGTTTCGTCCTTGGGCTCCTCCGGCTCGGCGCTGGCGTCGGCCAGTTCCTGCAGGCTTTGCGGCACCGGTGCGTCGTCGAAGTCGAGCACCGGCTCGGCCTCCATTTCGCGCAGCTCGGCCAGGGGCGGCAAATCGTCAAGGTTTTTCAGGTTGAAGTGATCGAGAAACACCTTGGTGGTGGCGAACATGGCCGGCTTGCCCGGCACATCGCGGTAGCCAACAATGCGGATCCACTCACGTTCCAGCAGGGTCTTGACGATATGGCTGTTGACCGCCACACCACGCACGTCTTCGATCTCGCCCCGGGTGATGGGCTGGCGATAGGCGATCAGCGCCATGGTCTCCAGCATCGCCCGGGAGTAGCGCTGCGGGCGTTCTTCCCACAAACGCCCGACCCACGGTGAAAACTTCTCACGGATCTGCAGGCGGTAACCCGACGCCACTTCACGCAGTTCAAAGGCACGGCCCTCGCAGGATTTGCGCAGGATCTCCAAGGCCTTCTTGAAGACCGGCGGCTCCGGGCGTTCGGCCTCTTCAAAGAGTTCGAACAGGCGCTCCAGAGATTGCGGTTTGCCCGAGGCCAGGAGAAAGGCCTCCAGCAAAGGGGCCAGTTCGCGGGGTTCAGTCAGATTCATCGATTCAGCTCGTTATTCGGCTCGCGCCCGCACGTGGATAGCCGCAAAAGGCTCATTCTGCACCAGCTCGACCAAGGACTCCTTCACCAGCTCAAGGATCGCCATAAAGGTCACCACCACGCCCAGTCGGCCCTCTTCGGCAGTAAACAACTCGACAAAGGGCACAAACCCACCTCCCTTGAGACGTTCCAGCACATCGCTCATGCGCTCGCGGGTGGACAGCGCTTCACGGCTGACCTGGTGGCTCTCGAACATATCGCCGCGGCGCAGTACTTCGGCCATGGACATCAGCAATTCTTCCAGACTCACGTCCGGCAGCAACTTGCGCGCGCGCGCCTCGGGAGCGTCGAGCTTGGGCACCACCACATCACGGCCCACACGGCTCAGGCCGTCGATGCCTTCGGCGGCGGCCTTGAAGCGTTCGTACTCCTGCAGGCGGCGGATCAGCTCGGCGCGCGGGTCATCCTCTTCGGCTTCCACCGTCTCCGAGCGCGGCAACAGCATGCGCGACTTGATCTCGGCGAGCATGGCGGCCATGACCAGGTACTCGGCGGCCAGTTCCAGGCGCACCGACTGCATCAGCTCGACATAGCCCATGTATTGGCGGGTAATTTCTGCCACCGGAATGTCAAGGATGTTGATGTTCTGCTTGCGGATCAGGTACAGCAGCAAGTCCAGCGGGCCTTCGAAGGCTTCAAGGAACACCTCCAGGGCGTCCGGCGGGATGTACAGGTCCAGGGGCATTTCCATGACCGCCTGGCCATACACCATGGCAAACGGCAGTTCCTGCTGGGCGCCAGCCTGGGGATCAGCGGCTTCCACGGCTGACATTCAGGCCTCGACCATGAACGGAGCCGGGTCGCCACAACCCACACGCACCACTTCTGGCTCGCCATCGGCCAGGTTGATCACCGTGGAGGCCTTGTTGCCACCGTAGCCGCCGTCGATGATCAGGTCGACGTGCTTTTCCAGCAAACGGCGCATTTCGTAAGGGTCGTACAACGGCTCGGTTTCGCCGGGCAGGATCAACGACACGCTCATCAGCGGTTCGCCCAATTCGGCCAGCAGCGCCAGGGCAATCGGGTGTTCCGGCACGCGCAGGCCAATGGTGCGCTTCTTCGGGTGCAGCAACAGGCGCGGCACTTCGCGGGTGGCGTTGAGGATGAAGGTGTAGGGCCCCGGCGTGTGGGCCTTGAGCAGGCGGAAGGTGCCGGTGTCGACCTTGGCGAACAGCCCGAGCTGGGACAAGTCGCTGCAGATCAGCGCAAAGTTGTGCTTGTCGTCCAGCTGGCGCAGGCGTCTTACTCGCTCCACCGCGCCCTTGTCGCCGATCTGGCAGCCAATGGCGTAGGACGAATCAGTCGGATAGATCACCACGCCGCCGGCACGGATGATCTCCACGGCCTGTTTGATCAGGCGCGCCTGAGGGTTTTCCGGATGAATCTGGAAGAATTGGCTCACGTGCTCTACCTGTTCAGACGGTGGCAATAATGGGGTCATGCTTGAATCGCCCCCACAACAGCGGCAGATCTTCCGGGACCTGGCGATATTCGCCAATCTCGGACCAGCCGCCTGGGCCATGAAAGTCACTGCCGGCACTGACCAGCAGACCAAATTCGCGGGCGAGGATCGCCAGGCTGCCGACCTGTTCGGCGGGTTGATGCCCATTGACCACCTCGATGGCGTGGCCACCCGCTCCAATATAGTCGCTGATCAGCTTGCGGCGCTTGCTGCGGGTGAAATCGTAATGCCAGGGATGCGCCAGGCTCACCCAGGCCCCGGAGGCCCGCAGGGTCTGGACGGTGTCTTCCAGGGTTGGCCAGTGCAGCTTCACATCGCCCAACTTGCCGGCGCCCAGCCATTTGCGAAAGGCCTCGGCGCGATCCTTCACATAGCCTTCACGCACCATCCAGTCGGCAAAGTGCGGACGGGCCGGTGCGTTGCCGCTGTCGCCCAGTTCCTGCTGGATAGCACGGGCGCCATCGAGGGCACCAGGCATGCCTTTAAGGCTGAGCTTGCGGCTTATTTCTTCGGACCGCAGCCAGCGGCCATCGTGCAATTGGGCAATCGCCGCCACCAAGGGCGGGGCCTTTTGATCAAAACCGTAGCCCAGCACGTGGATGGTGGCGCCGCCCCAGGTGCAGGACAATTCCACGCCGTTAACCAGCTGCATACCCAGGGAGTGCGCGGCCTGGCGGGCTTCGTCGAGGCCTTCAAGGGTGTCATGGTCGGTCAATGCCAAAACTCGCACGCCTCTTTCGAACGCACGCGCAACCAGTACAGCGGGCGCCAGGGCGCCGTCGGAGGCCGTGCTGTGGCAGTGCAAATCAACATTCACGGGGGTGTGTAACCTCAAGTCAGCTGGCGCTATCGCAACCAAGGATGTTTGTTATTATGCCGACACATCCAGCTTCTGGCTCTTACTGTGAAACAATTCATCGACTTCATCCCGCTGTTGCTGTTTTTCATCGTTACCAAACTCGACCCCAGGGTCATCGAAATCGCCGGCCACGAGCTGTCGTTCGGGGGCATCTACAGTGCCACTGCCGTACTGATCATCAGCTCTATCGTAGTGTACGGCGCCATCTTCATCTCGCAGCGCAAGCTGGAAAAAAGCCAATGGCTCACCCTCGTCGCCTGCCTGGTGTTCGGCGGCCTGACCCTGGCCTTCCACAGCGAAACCTTCCTTAAATGGAAAGCCCCGGTGGTCAACTGGCTGTTCGCCCTGGTGTTTATCGGCAGCCACTTCATCGGTGACCGCCTGCTGATCAAGCGGATCATGGGCCATGCGCTGACCTTGCCGGAGCCGGTGTGGGGGCGCCTGAACGTGGCCTGGATCGTGTTCTTCCTGTTCTGCGGCGCCGCCAACCTGTTCGTGGCCTTCACCTTCCAGGACTACTGGGTCGACTTCAAAGTGTTTGGCAGCCTGGGCATGACCGTATTGTTTTTGATCGGCCAGGGCATCTACCTGTCACGCCACCTGCATGACACCACACCGAAAACCGAGGACTGACATGCTCTACGCCATCATTGCCACCGACGTTGCCAACTCCCTGGAAAAACGCCTGAGCGTACGCCCGGCCCACGTCGAGCGCCTCAAACAGCTGCAAGCCGAAGGCCGCATGGTACTGGCCGGCCCGCACCCGGCCGTCGACAGCAACGACCCAGGCGACGCGGGTTTCAGCGGAAGCCTGATCGTCGCCGAGTTCGCCTCCCTGGCCGACGCCCAGGCCTGGGCCAAGGCTGACCCTTATGTCGCAGCAGGCGTCTACGCCGATGTAGTGGTCAAGCCGTTCAAGCAAGTCTTGCCTTGAGCCTGGCTGCGTCGAACCTAATCGTTTCGGCGCACTCCTAATGGCTCACGGCGTCACCGGTGGGGCCTTCGCCGCCGACAATGGCTAAATTGAGTGAGTCATGAGCGAGCTGTTACTGATAGATGATGACCAGGAGCTCTGTGAGCTGCTGACCAGTTGGTTGAGCCAGGAAGGTTTCCAGGTACGCGCCTGCCATGACGGCTTGAGTGCCCGAAAAGCCCTGGCCGACAGTGCGCCGGCGGCCGTCGTACTGGATGTTATGCTGCCCGACGGCAGCGGCCTGGAGCTGCTCAAGCAATTGCGCAACGACCACCCGGAGCTGCCGGTGCTGATGCTCTCGGCCCGGGGCGAACCCCTGGACCGCATCCTCGGCCTGGAACTGGGCGCCGACGATTACCTGGCCAAGCCTTGCGACCCACGCGAACTGACGGCGCGCCTGCGCGCCGTATTACGCCGCAGCCACCCGGCCGCGGTATCGACCCAGCTGGAACTGGGGGACCTGTGCTTCAGCCCGGTGCGCGGCGTGGTCAGCATCGATGAACAGGAGTTCGCCCTCACCGTCTCCGAAAGCCGCCTGCTCGAAGCATTGCTGCGTCAGCCCGGCGAGCCCCTGGATAAACAGGAACTGGCGCAGATCGCCCTGGGCCGCAAGCTGACCCTGTATGACCGCAGCCTGGATATGCACGTCAGCAACCTGCGTAAAAAGATCGGCCCACACCCCGATGGCCGGCCACGGATCGTGGCGCTGCGTAGTCGTGGTTACTACTACAGCCTCTAAACATCACGCTCAACCCTGGGGGAGCTGGCTTGCCTGCGATAGTGGTGGGCCAGTTAGCATGAGGGTGACTGACACACCGCTATCGCAGGCAAGCCAGCTCCCACCCGCGTTCTCATCAGCCTCGAGGGTTTTGTCAGTTCCTATCAAACCCGTCTTTACCGAAGCTTTACCCTCCCCTGACCGCCGCTGACCTTGCGCTGCGTAACCTACTCACATCCGGACTCACCGGAATAGAGACAGGAGAATCACCATGCGCAAGACCCTTATCGCTTTGATGTTCGCCACTGCCCTGCCCACCGTTGCCATGGCAATGCCGGAAGGCCCAGGCCCGATGGGTGGTCCTGAAAGCCACATGATGGGCGGCCCAGGCCACGGTGAACACGGTCCGCGTGGCAAAGGCGGCCCGTTCAGCCAGCTGGACTTGAGCAAGGAACAGCGCGAGCAGATCCGCAAGCTGATGGGTGACCAATGGCACGCCCGCAAAGACCTGGTCAAAAAGTACCTGGACAAACTGCCAGCCGCTGACCAGAAGGCGATGCAGGACGAAATCGCCGCCGGCAAGCAGAAAACCCAGACCGATATCCGTGCCGTGCTCAAGCCCGACCAGCAGAAGAAGTACGACGAAATCGTCAAGAAACAAGCCGAACGCCGCGCCGAATGGAAAGAGTTCCAGGCCTGGAAAGCCCAGCAAGCGCAAAAAGCGCAATAATGACCTAGCTTCACCCCAGCCCAGTGGTTCGCGCCGCTGGGCTTTTCCTGTTTGAGGGTTTCCTGTGCGTTCATTGTTCTGGCGTATCCTGGCGAGTTTCTGGCTGGCCATCGCCCTGGTTGCCGGTTTGTCGATCCTGCTTGGGCACATGCTCAACCAGGATGCCTGGATTCTCAGCCGCCACCCTGGCCTCAACAACCTGGCCCAAGAGTGGACGCAGCTCTACGAAACCCAGGGCGAAGACGCCGCCCAGGAGTTGCTGCAGCAGCGCAAACGCCAGTACCACATCGACGTGCAAGTGCTTAACGAAAGCGGCGACCCGGTGGTGCGCGGCACCTTCCCGCGCCGCGCCGCCGCGTTCGAAGCCCGCCAGAACGACAGCCAAGACGGCCACCTGCCGTGGCGACGCCTGACCGCCGAGTACACCAGCGCCAAAACCGGCGACACCTACCTATTGATCTACCGTATTCCTCACCCGGAGCTGGACGCCTGGCACCGCAGCAGCCTGCTGTGGCCGCTCAGTGCATTGGCGATTACCCTGGTGGTGCTGACCCTGTTCAGCCTGCTGGTGACCTTGTCCATCACCCGCCCACTCAGCCGTTTGCGCGGCGCGGTGCATGATCTGGGGCAAACCACTTATCAACAGAACAGCCTGGCGCAACTGGCCAATCGGCGCGACGAGTTCGGCGTGCTGGCCAACGACTTCAACCGCATGGGCGCACGCCTGCAAAGCCTGATCGGCAGCCAGCGCCAGTTGCTGCGCGACGTGTCCCACGAACTGCGCTCGCCGTTGGCGCGCTTGCGTATCGCCCTGGCCCTGGCCGAACGCGCCAGCCCCGAAGAACGGGAAAAACTCTGGCCGCGCCTGACCCGCGAATGCGATCGACTGGAGGCCTTGATCAGCGAGATCCTGGTATTGGCGCGGGTCGACGCCGACAACGCCAGCGCCGAAGACATCGACCTCACCCCGTTGCTTAAAACGCTGCAAAAGGACGCCCAACTCAGTGCCCCCGAGCAAGTGGTGCAACTGACGACTGCCAATGACTTGCAGCTTAAAGGCTGGCCGACCATGATCGAACGCGCCGTGGACAACCTGCTGCGCAATGCCCAGCGCTTCAACCCGGTGGGCGAACCGATTGAATTGCAGGCCCAGCATCAAGGCGGGCGCATTCTGATCAGCGTACGCGACCACGGCCCCGGCGTTGAAGCCGAGCACCTGAGCCAATTGGGCGAGCCGTTCTACCGGGCGCCAGGCCAGACCGCCCAAGGCCATGGCCTGGGCCTGGCCATCGCCCGTCGCGCCGCCGAGCGCCATGGCGGTAACCTGATCCTGGCCAACCATCCCGATGGCGGCTTTATCGCCAGCATCGAACTGCCCTTGATCCCTGGGGTTGCCACACCGGTGGGATGATCTTCTATAGTGGCCCTTCTCTTACGGAGGGCCTTTGATGACAGACCTGCTGACTCCCATCCAAGCCGCACTCGCTTTACCGCACGCCCCACTGCCCCAGACCCAGGCCGGCGCCTTGCCCTCGACCTTCGCCGTGACAGACCTGGCGGCCGCCAGCATCGGCGCCGCGGGCCAGGCCGTCGCCCAGTTGATTGAGCAACAAACCGGGCGCCTGCCCAGCGTCAGCGTGGATCGGCGCCTGGCCTCGTTGTGGTTCTCCTCGTCGATTCGCCCCGTGGGGTGGCAAGTGCCGCCTTTGTGGGACCCGGTAGCGGGTGATTACGCCAGCGTGGATGGCTGGATCCGTCTGCACACCAACGCGCCCCATCACCGCGCAGCGGCCGAGCGGGTATTGGGGCCTGCCGCTGATCGCGCAGCCATGGCGAGTAGAGTCGCGACCTGGAAAGCCGCCGAACTGGAACAGGCGGTTGTCGATGCGGGCGGTTGTGCGGCGCAGATGCGTAGCTGGCAAGCCTGGCAGCAGCATCCCCAAGGCTTGGCGGTAAACGCCGAAGCGTTGATCCAGCGTCAGGTCTTCGAACGCGGCACCGACAAACCCTGGCTCGGTTCCGCAGCGCGCCCACTGGCCGGCATCAAGGTGCTGGATTTAACCCGGGTGCTGGCCGGCCCGGTGGCCAGTCGTTTCCTCGCCGGCTTGGGTGCCAGCGTACTGCGCATCGACTCGCCCACCTGGAACGAACCTGGCGTCGTCCCGGAAATGACCCTGGGTAAACGCTGCGCCCGCCTGGATCTAACGAGCCACGACGACCGGCAAGTGTTCGAAGCGTTGCTCAAGGACGCCGACATCCTGTTCCACGGTTACCGCGCCGATGCCCTGGAGCAACTCGGTTATACCCTTGGCGAACGTCAGCACATCGCCCCCGGACTGATCGACGTCAGCCTCAACGCCTACGGCTGGAGCGGCCCATGGCGTAATCGGCGTGGCTTTGACAGCCTGGTGCAGATGAGCAGCGGGATTGCCGAGGCGGGCATGGCCTGGAAACAGACGGATAAACCGCTGCCGCTGCCGGTGCAGGCGCTGGATCACGCCACCGGCTATTTGATGGCCGCCAGTGCGATCCGGGCGTTGGCCGAGCGCCTGGACTCCGGACGCGGCGGTTCGGCGCGCTTGTCGTTGGCGCGTACGGCGAAGTTGCTGGTGGAGGCCGGGCAAGTGTCACAGCAAGCGGCATTGCGCGAAGAAGATATCAATGACCAAGGCCTGGTGGTGGAGCAGACAGCCTGGGGCCAGGCTCATCGGCTGCTAGCCCCGCTGAGCATCAGTGGCACGCCGTTGCAGTGGGATTTTCCGGCGGTGGAACTGGGTTCGCACCGGCCTCAGTGGTGACTAATACCCTGTAGGAGCGAGCTTGCTCGCGAAGGTCGCCAACGATAACGCGGGAAACCTGATACACAGCGGCGTTCTCAGGTTTTTCGCGAGCAAGCTCGCTCCTACAGGGTTGTCCACAAATGCTGCGCCGCATACGCCCTCAACGGCCGCCACGCGTCGGCCCGCGCCAATAACTGCCGCGCCGACACCGGCCCACCTTCCAAAGCCGCCAAAGCATTGATCAGCCCGATATCCCCCGACGCAAACGCATCCGCCTCGCGCAACTGGCGCATGGCGATGTACTGCGCGGTCCACTCTCCAATCCCCCGCAATGCCACCAACCGTGCAACCCCGTCCTGGAGGCTGGCCTTGGGTTCGAAAAGCTGTGGGTCATCCAACAGCGCCTGGGCCACACCAGACAACGTACGGCCCCGCGCCTTGGGCATGCCCAGGGTAGTCAGGTCCGCCGCAGCCAACACTTCAGGTGTCGGAAACAGGTGGGTAATACCGGCGTGCGGGGTTTGCAGGGTCTGGCCATACTGCGCCACCAGCTTGCCCGCCAGGCGAATCGCCGCCACCACGGTGATCTGCTGGCCCAGCACCGCACGAATCGCCAGTTCCAACCCATCCCAGGTGCCAGGCAACCGCAGGCCAGGGCGGGCCGCAACCAGTTGCGCCATCAGGGAGTCTTGCGACAATTGCGCGTTGATCACCTCAGGCACCGCGTCCAGATCAAACATCCTGCGCAAGCGCCGCTCGATCTCAGGCATCGCGGCAGGCTCGGGGAAGTCGACCGTCACCTCCAGCCAATCCCCCGCGCCCGGTTCGACGCTGACCCAGCCATGTCGCCCCGCCACACTGATGCTGCGCCGATACACGCCGGCGACCACGGTATCCAACCCGGTAATCGCCCGCGCCGATAGGAACCCCAGCATCGCCGCCCAGTCGTAGGGCGGTTGATACGCCAATCTCACAGTGACAATACCCCGCTATACAGCCCATACGCGGCCAACCCGGCGCCCGCGATCACGCCGCTGAAAATGCCTTTTTCCACGGTGGTAAACAAGGGTTGGCCCTGCTCGCGCTTGGCCAGGGCAAACAGGATCACACCCGGTGCGTACAGCAACGCCGACAGCAGCAAGTACTTCAAGCCCCCCGCATACAGCAGCCAGATCGCATAACCGAGGGCAACCAGTCCCACCAGCAGATCTTTCATGCGCCGACGCTGCCAGCCTGCATAGGTTTCGCCGCGCGCGCTCAACAGCACCGCATAGGCCGCCGACCACAAGTAAGGCACCAGGATCATCGAGGACGCCAGGTAGATCAGGGTGGTGTAGGTGCTGGCTGAAAACAGCGTGATCACCAGGAATGCCTGGATCATCACGTTGGTCAACCATAAGGCATTGACCGGCACCTGATTGGCGTTTTCCTTCTTCAGGAACGCCGGCATGGTCTTGTCCTGAGCGGTGGCATAGAGGATTTCCGCGCACAGCAGCGCCCAGGAGAGCAACGCCCCGAGCAGCGAAACCGCCAGGCCGAGGCTGATCAATACCGCGCCCCAAGGCCCGACGATATGCTCCAACACACCGGCCAGGGACGGGTTCTGCAATTGCGCCAACTCCGGCTGGCTCATGATGCCCAGGGACAGCACGTTCACCAGCACCAGCAAGGCCAGCACGCCCACAAAACCAATCACCGTGGCGCGCCCCACGTCCGAGCGTTTCTGTGCTCGCGCCGAGTACACACTGGCGCCTTCGATGCCGATAAATACGAACACCGTGACCAACATCATATGGCGCACCTGCTCGACCACGCTGCCCATTTGCGGATTGCCCAGGCCCCAGATATCGCGAGTAAAAATATCCGCCTTGAACGCAACGCCGGCGATCACGATAAACATCAGCAGCGGCACGATCTTCGCCACCGTCGTCACCTGGTTGATGAACGCTGCCTCTTTGATCCCGCGCATCACCAGAAAATGCACGGCCCACAGCAACAGCGACGCGCAGCCGATGGCGAGCGGTGTATTGCCCTGGCCGAATGCCGGAAAAAAGTAGCCAAGGGTGCTGAATAGCAAGACGAAATAACCGACATTGCCCATCCACGCACTGATCCAGTAACCCCAGGCGGATGAAAAGCCCATGTAATCGCCAAAACCCGCCTTGGCGTAGGCATACACCCCGGAGTCCAGTTCGGGCTTACGGTTCGCCAACGTCTGGAACACAAAGGCCAGGGTCAGCATGCCGATGGCGGTGATCGCCCAGCCGATCAAGATGGCCCCCACTTCGGCACGGGCAGCCATGTTCTGCGGCAATGAAAAGATGCCGCCGCCAATCATCGAGCCCACCACCAGGGCAATCAGGGCACTGAGCCGAAGTTTCTGGGCGGGTTGGGTCATGCAGCTTCCTCGAAATAAACGGTTGGGCGACAACTGCGCACATAAGTAATTCAGATTAATGACGTTGTCATAACATAAGGATATGTAAAGGTAGGAAGTTTAGGCTTATTTAGAATTTAAATACGTCAATTATGAAGCGATAGTCAAACAACGTACAAAAAATTTGCACATTCGCAAATACGAACTAGCGTCAACACCCATGTCCTCGACCAAATGATTAACCACAAAGCAAAGAGCGCTCTATCAAGCGCCTTTGCGGGACTTGTTCGCCCGCAAAAACCTCACCCTAAGTCGTTAATTCACAATGGAATGTGCCAATGAAGTGATCTGAGTCAGCTGTTTGATTAGCGCACGGAATTATTCTGTGGTCTCTCTTCTCCTGCATTGGAGTCATGCAATGTCTGAAACTCCCGGAAAACTTCGACTAGGCGCCCTGGTCGCACTTGTCGTCGGCTCGATGATTGGCGGCGGTATCTTTTCATTGCCACAAAACATGGCCGCCAGCGCCGATGTCGGTGCGGTGTTGATCGGCTGGGTGATTACCGCCATCGGCATGTTGACCCTCGCCTTCGTGTTCCAGACCCTCGCCAACCGCAAGCCTGACCTCGACGGCGGGGTCTACGCCTACGCCAAGGCCGGTTTCGGCGACTACATGGGCTTTTCATCCGCCTGGGGCTACTGGATCAGCGCTTGGCTGGGCAACGTCGGGTACTTCGTCTTGCTGTTCAGCACCTTGGGCTATTTCTTCCCGGTCTTTGGCGAGGGCAATACCCCGACGGCGGTGATCGCTGCGTCAGTGCTGTTGTGGGCCGTGCATTTCCTGGTGCTGCGCGGAATCAAGGAAGCGGCGTTCATTAACCTGGTAACCACCGTCGCCAAGGTGGTGCCGCTGCTGCTGTTCGTGCTCATCGCGCTGTTCGCGTTCAAGCTGGACATCTTCACCGCTGACATCTGGGGCGTGAAAAACCCGGACCTGGGCAGTGTGATGAACCAGGTGCGCAACATGATGCTGGTCACCGTGTGGGTGTTTATCGGCATCGAAGGTGCGAGCATCTTCTCGTCCCGTGCCGAGAAACGCAGTGACGTGGGCAAGGCCACCGTGATCGGCTTTATCACTGTGCTGCTGTTCCTGATGCTGGTGAACGTGCTGTCCCTGGGGATCATGACCCAGCCGGAACTGGCCAAGCTGCAAAACCCGTCGATGGCCGCCGTGCTGGAGCATGTGGTGGGCCACTGGGGCGCGGTGCTGATCAGCGTGGGCTTGATCATCTCCCTGCTCGGCGCGCTGCTGTCCTGGGTGCTGCTGTGTGCGGAGATCATGTTCGCCGCCGCCAAGGACCACACCATGCCGGAGTTCCTGCGCAAGGAAAACGCCAACCATGTGCCCGTCAACGCACTGTGGCTGACCAACGCAATGGTGCAGATATTCCTGGTGATCACGCTTTTTTCCGCCAGCACCTACCTGTCACTGATCTACCTCGCCACCTCGATGATCCTGGTGCCTTACCTGTGGTCGGCGGCCTACGCCCTGCTGCTGGCGGTGCGCGGCGAGACCTACGAGAACGCCCTCAAAGAGCGCAGGAAAGACCTGTTCATCGGCGCCATCGCCCTGATCTATGCGATCTGGCTGCTGTATGCCGGCGGCACCAAATACCTGCTGCTCTCCGCCCTGCTCTACGCCCCCGGCGCGATCCTGTTCGCCAAGGCCAAGCGTGAACTGGGCAAACCGATTTTCACCCCCGTCGAGAAGCTGATTTTCGCCGCAGTGGTCATTGGCGCCCTGGTGGCGGCCTATGGGCTCTACGACGGCTTCCTGACCCTGTAATTGTTGTTCACTGGAGGATCTGTAATGACCACGGAAAAAGTGAAGTACGGCGTACATTCCGAAGCCGGCAAACTGCGCAAAGTCATGGTGTGCTCCCCAGGTTTGGCCCACCAGCGGCTGACCCCCAACAACTGCGACGAGCTGCTGTTCGATGACGTGCTGTGGGTGGCCCAGGCCAAGCGCGACCACTTCGACTTCGTGACCAAGATGCGCGAGCGGGACATTGATGTGCTGGAAATGCACAACCTGCTCACCGACATCGTCGCCAACCCCGAAGCGCTGGACTGGATTCTGGAACGCAAGATCACCGCCAACACCGTAGGCCTGGGCCTGGTCGATGAAGTCGGTTCGTGGCTGCGCAGCCTGGAGCCGCGCAAAATCAGCGAGTACCTGATTGGCGGCGTATCGGCCGACGACCTGCCGAGCAGCTTCGGTGGCAAGACCATCGAGATGTTCCGCGATTTTCTCGGCCACGCCAGTTTCATCCTGCCGCCGCTGCCCAATACCCAGTTCACCCGCGACACCACCTGCTGGATCTACGGCGGCGTGACGCTCAACCCGATGTACTGGCCGGCGCGCCGCCAGGAAACCCTGCTGACCAGCGCCATCTATAAATTCCACCCTGAGTTCACCAACGCGGACTTCCAGATCTGGTACGGCGACCCCGACCAGGAACATGGCGCCGCGACGCTGGAAGGCGGCGACGTGATGCCGATTGGCAACGGCGTGGTATTGATCGGCATGGGCGAACGCTCGTCCCACCAGGCCATCGGCCAACTGGCGCGTAACCTGTTCCAGAACAAAGCCGTGGAACGCGTCATCGTTGCCGGCCTACCCAAATCCCGCGCCGCGATGCACCTGGACACCGTGTTCAGCTTCTGCGACCGCGACCTGGTCACCGTCTTCCCCGAAGTGGTCAACCAGATCGTGCCTTTCACCCTGCGCCCTGACGAGAGCAAGCCCCACGGCATCGACATTCAGCGCGAGAAAACCAACTTCCTCGAAACCGTGGCCGCAGCGCTCAACCTCAAGGCCCTGCGCGTCGTCGAGACCGGCGGCAACAGCTTCGCCGCCGAACGCGAGCAATGGGATGACGGCAACAACGTGGTGGCCGTGGAACCGGGCGTGGTGATTGGCTACGACCGCAACACCTACACCAACACCCTGCTGCGCAAGGCCGGTGTGGAAGTGATCACCATCAGCGCCGGTGAACTCGGCCGAGGCCGTGGGGGCGGCCACTGCATGACCTGCCCGATCATCCGCGACCCTATCGACTATTAAGGAGATTCCATCATGGCTTTCAATATGCGCAACCGCAGCCTGCTGTCGCTGATGCACCACACCACTCGCGAACTGCATTACCTGCTGGACCTGTCCCGCGATCTCAAACGCGCCAAATACACCGGCACCGAGCGTCCGCACCTGCAAGGCAAGAACATCGCGCTGATCTTCGAAAAGACCTCGACCCGCACTCGCTGTGCCTTCGAAGTCGCGGCCCATGACCAAGGCGCCCACGTCACCTATATCGACCCGGTGTCGTCGCAGATCGGCCACAAAGAAAGCATGAAAGACACCGCCCGCGTACTGGGCCGGATGTTCGATGCCATTGAATACCGTGGCTTTGAGCAGGAAATCGTCGAAGAGCTGGCCAAGTTCGCCGGTGTGCCGGTGTTCAACGGCCTCACCGCCGAATTCCACCCGACCCAGATGATCGCCGACACCCTGACCATGCGTGAACACAGCGACAAGCCGCTGCATGACATCAGCTACGCTTACCTCGGGGACGCCCGCTACAACATGGGCAACTCGCTGCTGATGATCGGCGCCAAGCTGGGCATGGACGTGCGCATCGGCGCGCCCAAAGCGCTGTGGCCCCATGAAGATTTCATCAAGCAATGCCAGGCCTTTGCCGAGGAAAGCGGCGCACGCATCACCATCACCGAAGACCCGAAAGAAGCCGTGAAAGGTGTGGACTTCATCCACACCGATATCTGGGTGTCCATGGGCGAACCGGTGGAAGCGTGGGACGAGCGCATCGAGCAACTGCTGCCGTACCAGGTCAACGCCAAGATGATGAAAGCCTCGGGCAACCCTCGGGTGAAATTCATGCATTGCCTGCCGGCGTTCCACAACAGTGAAACCAAGGTCGGCAAGGACATCGCGGCACGCTATCCGCACCTGGCCAATGGCGTGGAAGTGACCGAAGAGGTGTTCGAGTCGCCGGCCAATATCGCCTTCGAGCAGGCGGAAAACCGCATGCATACCATCAAGGCGATTCTGGTGTCGGCGTTGGCGGATATCTAATCCCACTCTGATCGTTCCCACGCTCCGCGTGGGAATGCAGCCAGTGGCGCTCTGCGCCACAGGAGCGGACGCAGAGCGTCCGGGGGGCATTCCCACGCAGAGCGTGGGAACGATCATTCTAGAAGGACATTCTGTATGCGCATCGTCGTAGCCCTGGGCGGCAACGCCCTCCTGCGTCGTGGTGAACCCATGACCGCAGACAACCAACGCGCCAATATCCGCATCGCCACCGAACAGATCGCCAAGATCCACCCCGGCAACGAGTTGGTGATCGCCCACGGCAATGGCCCGCAAGTGGGCCTGCTGTCATTGCAGGCGGCGGCCTACACCAGCGTCTCGCCCTATCCGTTGGACGTGCTGGGCGCCGAGACAGAGGGCATGATCGGCTACATCATCGAACAGGAACTGGGCAACCTGCTGGACTTTGAAGTGCCGTTCGCCACCCTGCTCACCCAGGTCGAAGTCGACGCCAAGGACCCGGCCTTCCAGAACCCCACCAAGCCTATCGGCCCTGTGTACGCCAAAGCCGTAGCCGAGAAACTCGCCGCAGAGAAAGGCTGGGCCATCGCGCCCGACGGCGACAAATACCGCCGTGTAGTCGCCAGCCCGCGTCCCAAACGCATCTTTGAAATTCGCCCGATCAAGTGGCTGCTGGAGAAAAAAGCCATCGTGATCTGCGCCGGTGGTGGCGGCATCCCCACCATGTATGGCGAAGATGGCAAGCTGCGCGGCATTGAAGCGGTGATCGACAAAGACTTGTGTTCCTCCTTGCTGGCCACGCAACTGGAGGCCGATTTGCTGGTGATCGCCACCGACGTCAACGCCGCCTTTATCGACTTCGGCAAGCCCACCCAGAAG
>NZ_WKFA01000083.1:0-19960 GCF_021605325.1 Pseudomonas sp. PA-7-1E | reverse complement strand
AAACCGGCAGGGATGCCGGTTTAGCCGCCCCGCGCCATGGATGGCGCGTGGCGGCGGCCCCCCAAATCACTGGCGGATTACGGGCACACCGAGCCTAAGCGAGGTGCCGAGTGGTGGGGCAAGAGCCCTTTGGTTACTTTGGGGCTTTTCCAAAGTGACCCGCCGTAAGGGCGGACCCCTAGGTGGCCGTTACCGCAGGAATGGATATGTACTCGGTATAACGGTGTCGACTGTGAGGCCGCCTTCGCAGGCAAGCCAGCTCCCACATTTGGATCGTGGGGTGTCAGGCCACTCACTCAGAACGCCAACTTGTACCCCACCGCCATCAACATCACCGCCAGGCACGGCCGCAGTACCCCGTCGGGAATCCTGCCGGTCATATGGCTGCCAACGTAGATCCCCGGCAGCGACCCCATCAGCAAAAAGCCCAGCAGATGCCAGTCCATGTTCCCCATGCTGGCATGGCCCAGGCCCGCCACCAAGGTCAGGGGCACGGCATGGGCGATCTCGGTGCCAACCAGGCGCCGCGTGGCCAGGAACGGGTACAGGATAAACAGCGCCACCGTGCCGAGGGCGCCGGCGCCGATCGAGGTCAGGGCCACCATGGTGCCAAGGATCGCACCTGTCACAACAGTGAGCGCATTCAGATTGCGCGGGCGCAGATGGTAGGAGTCGCCAGCATGACGCTGGGCAAAGGCCAACAGGCTTTTCTTGAACAGGATCGCCAGGGCCGTCAGCAGCAATACCACGCCAAGGGCCTGCTTGATCACCGCGTTCATCGCGCTGGGGTCGGTGTGCAGGCTGGCCAGGAACCATAACGTCAGCAACACCGCCGGCACGCTGCCCAGGGTGAGCCAGCCGGTGATGGTCCAGTCGATGTTCTTGTTCTTGCTGTGTACCAGCACACCACCGGACTTGGTGATCGCGGCGTACAGCAGGTCGGTGCCCACCGCAGTGGCTGGGTTGATGCCAAACCACAGCAGGATCGGGGTCATCAGCGAACCGCCGCCCACCCCCGTCATGCCCACGATAAAACCCACGATCAGGCCGGCAACCACGAAACCAATATTACCTACATCCATTCCAGCTACCCGAGGCCTTATAAATTTCTGGCCGCAGGATAGCGATTTTTCTTATAACCACTTATACCGATGCGATCTGAGTTTATGCTTTTTTGGAAATCTTCACTTTTTTCGCAAAGCCCTGCATCCAATGGGCGGGCCCGGGCCGTAGTCATCAACGTAACCCTGCTGTTCTACCCAATGGAGAAACACCATGAACGCTAAAACACTGCTGTGCCTGTCCAGCTTGCTCCTCGCCGCACCGTCGGCGTTTGCCCAGGCGGGCCTGCCGGACAGCATCAAGGTGCCGGATGGCCACAAGGTGGCGATGCAAACCACCGGGGTCGGCGAAATCACCTATGAATGCCGCGACAAGGCCAATGCTGCCGGCCAGACCGAGTGGACCTACGTCGGCCCCAAAGCCGTGTTGAACGACCGTAATGGTCAGCAGGTCGGCACCTACTTCGGCCCACCTGCCACGTGGCAGGCCAAGGACGGCTCGACCATCACCGGCACGCAATTGGCCGTGGCGCCGTCGAGCCCCGGTAACCTGCCCTATCAACTGGTCAAGGCCAACCCGGCCGAGGGAAAAGGTGCGATGAGTGGCGTGGCGTATATCCAGCGGGTTGCGCTCAAAGGCGGGGTCGCTCCCGCTACGCCATGCACCACCGCGAACAAAGGCGCCAAGGAAGTGGTGAAATACCAGGCGGACTACATCTTCTGGGCCGCCAACTGAGCAAACTCAGCTACGCTGGCCAGGTAGGCGCGAGCAACCTCGCGCCTACCATGCGTAGACGTCTCCTCAGTGGCAGGAATTCTGGTTTGGCTGAACTCATCTTTGATTATGAAGTGTGCCTGTTAGCCTGCGCCCGCGGCGATCATCGCGCCCTGCACCAGCTCTATGAGCAGGACAGCAGCCGCTTGCTCGGTGTGGCGCTGCGCATCACCCGCAACAAGGCACTGGCCGAGGACATCGTGCATGACGCCTTTATCAAGATCTGGCACGGCGCACGCAGTTTCGACCCCTTGCGAGGTTCCGCACGGGGTTGGGTGTTCAGCGTGACTCGCCACCTGGCCCTGGACGTTGTACGCAGCGCCGGGCGTGACGTGCCACTGGACGATCAGTATGAACCGATGGCAGAGCCTGCCCAGACCGTTGAGTTTGCGGCACGCTCCGGGCAGATCCACCAGTGCCTGGAGCAGCTCGACCCGACACGCCGCACCTGCATTCTGCACGCCTATGTGGACGGTTACTCCCACAGCGAAATTGCGCAAAAACTCAGTACCCCGCTGGGTACCGTCAAAGCCTGGATCAAACGCAGCCTCGCCGCCTTGCGGGAGTGCATGGCATGAACGACAGCCTGGATGAACTGGCCAGTGAATACGTGCTGGGGACACTGCCCGCCGAACAGCGCGCTGAGGTGCAACAACGCCTGGCCCATGATGCGGCACTGCGTGCAGCGGTGGATGCCTGGGAGCAGCGTCTGTTGCCTCTGGTCGCGCTGGCACAACCGGTGCCGCCTTCGGCACAGCTGTGGCGGCGCATTGAACGCGGAATCAAAGCCCCCGAAACGAGCGTGGCGTGGTGGAACCTGCTGGCGTTCTGGCGCGGGCTTTCTGCCGCGGGCCTGATGGCAAGCGTGGTGCTGGCGGCTTTATTACTGACGCGCCCGCCCATGCCCGCACCCAGCTTCGTGGTGGTGTTGATGGCGCCACAAAGCCAGGCACCGGGCTGGGTGGTGCAGGCCAGTGATAATCAGCAGATCCAGTTGATTCCACTGGGGGTGATCGAGATTCCTGCCGACAAAGCCCTGGAGTTCTGGACCAAGGGCGATGGCTGGCAGGGGCCCGTATCACTGGGGCTGGTCAAACCGGGGCAGACCTTGTCGGTGCCGCTGGACAAGCTGCCGCCACTGGCGCCGAACCAGTTGTTTGAACTGACGCTGGAAGGGCCCAATGGCTCGCCCACCGGCAAACCCACCGGGCCGATTCACGGGATCGGCCGCGCAGTCAAAGTGCTCTGATCACGAGAGGTTAGGTAGCCACACACGAAACCGCGCCCCGCCCAAGGGAGACGCCAAAGCCGTCAAAGTGCCGCCCTGGGCCTCCAGGGCGCGCCGGCTGATCGCCAGGCCCAGGCCAAAGCCACCGGTTGCGCGGTCGCGGCTACGGTCCAGGCGGTAGAACGGCTCGAAGATGCGCTCGCGCTGGTCAGCCGGTATGCCGATGCCATCGTCGTCTACCCAGATTTCACAGCCTTTGGGGCATACCCGCACGCCCACCTGGATGCGTTTATCGCAGTAGCGCGTCGCATTGCGCAGCAGGTTCTGCAAGGCCCTGGCAGTCAGGCGCGGGTCGAGGCTGAAGCGCTCCACAGCACAATCGAGGACCACATCGATGACGATATCAGGGTTTTCCAGCTCATCGTCGACGCTGCCCAACACGCTGTCGATAAACTCGTCGAGCGCCACCTCTACCCGCTCGGGCAATTGCGCCGGGTTTTGCAGGCGGCTGTAAGACAGCAATTCCAGCACCAGCTCATCCAGCTCCCGAATATGCGCCACCAGGCTTTGCAGGCGCTCGCGGCTGGCCGGGGGCAAGTCTTCGGAAAGCGCCAGGGCCAGCCCGAAATCCAGGCGGGTGAGCGGTGTGCGCAGTTCATGGGAGACCGCATTGAGCAAATCGCGCTGCTGGTTCAAGAGGCGCTCGATATCGTCGGCCATGGTGTCGAATACCGCCGCCAGGCCGCCGATGCTGGAGCTGGGTGCGAGCCCCGTACGCGCCTCCAGATGGCCCTTGCCCAATAACGCGGCGGTACTTTTCAAACGCTCCAGGTCACGCCAGTGCGGACGCAGCCACACCAGCAGGCACGCCAGCAAGGCGGCACCGACCAGCACGTTCATCGACCAGTACAGCAGGTTCATGTCCAACGGGTCTGGCGGTACGGTCAGCTTGACCGCGAACTGCTGGTTGATCGGCGAACTGATTTCTTCCATCCAGCCCCATTCGCCCAGGCGGATCACTGGCTTGCCTTGCTCCAGCAGCTGTTCTTCCTCAGGGGTGTAGCGGGCGTCCTGGCGAAGCAACAGTTGCACTTTCAAGGGTGCAAAATCGCGGCTCAACTGGTCGGTCACCTGGGACCAGCGCTCCACCGGTGCGCGCTGGTACTGCTTGACCATGAGTTTTTGCAGGCCGCGGGACTGTTCGATGTTGTAGTCCATGTAGCGGTGTTCGAACAGCTGGATCACCAGCTTGGGAATCAGGTAAATCGCCGCACTGTAGGTGACGATGGTGATCAGGTAGAGGCGCAGCAGTACGCGAAACATGGTTCAGCATTCCCACTCGGAACGGCTGAACAGATACCCCTTGCCCCACACCGTCTTGATCTTGCGCGCCTCGCCCGCATGATCGTCGAACTTGCGCCGCAGCTTGGAGATGGCCACGTCCACCGAACGGTCGGTGCCGTTGAACTCGATACCGCGCAGGCGTTGCAGGATCTGGTCGCGGCTGAGCACTTCGCCGGCATGCCGGGCCAGCACCACCAGCAGGTTGTATTCACCACTGGACAGTTCCACCGCCTGTTCGCGCCAGGTCACGGTGCGCTCGGACAAATCAATGCAGAGGTTGCCCATGACGATCTGGTCGCTGGCCACCTGGGGTTCGGACAGGCTGCTGCGACGCAGCAATGTGCGCACCCGGGCCAGCAATACGCGCGGCTCGCAGGGTTTGGTCACGTAGTCGTCGGCGCCCATCTCAAGCCCCAGAACCTGATCGTGGCTGTCATCGCGGGCGGTCAGCATCAGGATCGGCAGCCCCGCCGAGTCGGCGCGCAGCAAACGGCACACCTGCAGGCCGTCGAGGCCCGGCAGCATCAGGTCGAGGATCACCAGGTCCGGCGGGCTAAGGCGTGCACGTTCGCGTACATGATCGCCGCGGCTGAGCACGCTGACGTGGTAGCCATTGCGTTCCAGGTAGCTGGCAATCAGCTCGGAGAGTGCGGCGTCGTCTTCCACCAGGAGGATGTTGGGCATGGTGTTTCCAAATAATGCTGTTTGTTGGTGTGTTGCAGGATTGTGCAAGGATATACGCCCCCGACGCCCTGCGCGCCGTACCTTACACTTCTTCACAGACCCGCTACACAGCTTCACAGCACCACGGCGCAGGTGCCCCTAGGATGCGCCAGTCAATATTGGGATAAGAGCATGTCGAAGAATCTATTTGCGCCGTTTTGCCTGTTGGCCCTCACACTGGCGCTGAGCGCGTGTGGTCAGTCGGCAGACGAGGCGCCACAAATGCCCCTGGCCAAAGTGCGGATCGAAACCCTGCAGGCCAAGCCCCTCTCAATTACCAGCGAACTGAGCGGGCGCATCGCCGCACCGCGTATCGCCGAAGTACGCGCCCGGGTCGCCGGGGTGGTCATGCAGCGGGTGTTCAACGAAGGCCACGACGTCAAGCAAGGCGACGTGTTGTTCCGTATTGACCCGGCGCCGTTCAAGGCCGACCTGGACAGTGCCCAGGCCAACCTGAGCAAGGCCGAGGCCAATGCGTTCCAGGCGCGCCTGCAAGAACAGCGCTACAGCCAACTGGTCGAAGGCAACGCCATCAGCGGCCAGGAGTACGACAACGCCCGCGCCGCCCTGCGCCAGACCAACGCCGAAGTGGCCGCCAACAAGGCCGCCGTCGAGCGTGCCAGGCTGAACCTGGGCTATGCCACCGTGACCGCACCGATTTCCGGGCGCATTGGCCGCGCCCTGGTGACCGAAGGCGCGCTGGTCGGCCAGAACGAAGCCACGCCGCTGGCGATTATCCAGCAACTGGACCCGATCCACGCCGACCTCACTCAGTCCACCCGTGAGCTGAACGACCTGCGCCGCGCCTTTCGTGCCGGCAGCTTGAAGCAGGTCGGCCAGGACCAGGCCAAGGCCACCTTGATCCAGGACGACGGCAGCCTGTACCCGTTGCCAGGCAAATTGCTCTTCGCTGACATCAGCGTCGACCCGGGCACCGGGCAGATCATCCTGCGCAGCGAGTTCCCCAACCCGGACCTCGACCTGTTGCCCGGCAGCTTTGTGCGGGTGCGCGTGGAACAGGCCGTGGACAAACAAGGTATCAGCGTGCCGCAACGCGCCATCACCCGTGACAGCGCCGGTATCCCGATGGTGTTGCTGCTGGACGCCGAACAGACCGTCAGCCAGCAACCGGTGGAGTTGGGTGCGGTGATCGACAACCGCTGGATCGTCACCAGCGGCCTCAAGCCCGGCGACCGCATTATCGTCGAGGGCGTGCAACACGCACGCCCCGGTGAAAAAGTTGAAGTGGACGACAGCCCGCTCGTAAAGGAATAACCCGTCATGCCGCAGTTCTTTATTGACCGCCCGATCTTCGCCTGGGTGGTGGCCCTGTTTATCCTGCTGGCGGGCTTCCTGGCGATCCCGCAATTGCCGGTGGCGCAATACCCCAACGTCGCGCCACCCAAAGTGGAAATCTACGCGGTGTACCCCGGTGCCTCGGCCCAGACCCTGGATGAGAGCGTGGTCAGCCTGATCGAGCAAGAGCTCAACGGCGCCGATCACCTGCTGTATTTCGAATCCCAGAGCAGCCTGGGTTCGGCGACGATCACCGCCACGTTCCAGCCGGGCACCGACCCGGAAATGGCCCAGGTGGATGTGCAGAACCGCCTCAAGGTCGTCGAGCCGCGTCTGCCCCAGGCCGTGACTCAGCAAGGCTTGCAAGTGGAAAAAGTCTCCGCCGGCTTCCTGCTGCTGGTCACATTGACGTCCAACGACGGCAAGCTTGACGACGTGGCGCTCAGTGATTACCTGGCGCGCAACGTGATGAACGAGCTCAAGCGCCTGGACGGGGTCGGCAAGGCCCAGTTGTATGGCGCCGAGCGAGCGATGCGTATCTGGATCGACCCGCAGAAGCTGATCGGTTTCAACCTCACGCCGGCCGACGTCAACGCCGCGATCAGCGCCCAGAACGCCCAGGTCTCAGCGGGCAGCATCGGTGACTTGCCGGGCACCCACACCCAGGAGATCACCGCGGCGGTGCTGGTCAAGGGGCAACTGTCCACTCCGGCGGAGTTTGCCGACATCGTGCTCAAGGCCAACCCCGACGGCTCCACGGTGCGCATCGGCGATGTGGCACGGGTGGAAGTCGGCAGCCAGGAATACCAGTTCTCCACCCGCCTGAACGGCAAGCCGTCCACCGCCGTCAGCGTGCAACTGTCGCCCGGCGCTAATGCATTGAGTACCGCAACGCTGGTGCGGGCGAAAATGGACGAGTTGTCGCGCTACTTCCCTGCCAATGTGGAATACAAGATTCCCTACGACACTTCGCCCTTTGTCAAAGTCTCGATCACCAAGGTGGTCTACACCTTGCTGGAGGCGATGGCGCTGGTGTTCGCGGTGATGTTCCTGTTCCTGCAGAACGTGCGCTATACCTTGATTCCCACGCTGGTGGTGCCGATCGCGCTGATGGGCACCTTCGCCACCATGTTGCTGCTGGGCTTCTCGATCAACGTGCTGACCATGTTCGGCATGGTATTGGCTATCGGCATCCTGGTGGACGATGCCATCGTGGTGGTGGAAAACGTCGAGCGCATCATGGCCACCGAAGGCCTGTCGCCCAAAGAGGCGACGAAGAAAGCCATGGGCCAGATCACCGGGGCCATCATCGGTATTACCCTGGTGCTGGTGGCGGTGTTCCTGCCGATGGCCTTCATGCCGGGTTCGGTGGGCGTGATCTACCAGCAGTTCTCACTGTCGATGGCCACCTCGATCCTGTTCTCCGCTTTCCTGGCCCTGACCTTGACCCCGGCACTGTGCGCCACCTTGCTCAAGCCGATTGCCAAGGGCGAGCACCATGCCAAGGGTGGTTTCTTCGGCTGGTTCAACCAGCGCTTTGACCAACTCACCAACCGTTACGAAGGCTGGGTGGCCTATGCCCTCAAGCGCAGCGGCCGCTACCTGCTGATCTACCTGGTATTACTGGTGGGCATGGGCCTGTTGTTCAGCCGCCTGCCCTCCTCGTTCCTGCCGGTGGAAGACCAGGGCTACACCATCACTGATATCCAGTTGCCGCCGGGCGCCAGCAAGAACCGTACGGTGCAGGTGGCCGAACAGATCGAGGCGCATAACGCCGGCGAGCCTGGGGTGGGTGATACCACCATGATCATGGGCTTCAGCTTCTCCGGTTCCGGGCAAAACGCCGCGCTGGCGTTTACCACGCTCAAGGATTGGTCAGAACGTGGCAGTGATGACTCCGCTTCCTCGATTGCCGATCGCGCCAACATGGCCTTCAGCGAACTCAAGGACGCGATTGCCTATGCAGTCCTGCCGCCACCGGTAGACGGCCTGGGCACTTCCAGTGGTTTCGAGTTCCGTTTGCAGGACCGCGGTGGCGTCGGCCATGCCGGGTTGATGGCCGCACGTACCGAATTGCTGGACGCTGCAGCGAAAAGCCCGATCCTGGCCAACGTGCGTGAAAGCGCCTTGGCTGAAGCACCACAAGTGCAGCTGGAAGTGGACCGCAAGCAAGCCAACGCCCTGGGTGTGTCGTTTGCCGACGTAGGCAACGTGCTGTCGTCGGCGATAGGCTCGGCGTATATCAACGACTTCCCCAACCAGGGCCGTATGCAGCGCGTGGTGGTGCAAGCCGAAGGCGACCAGCGCAGCCAGGTGGCCGACCTGATGAAAATCCACGTGCGCAACAACGCCGGGAAGATGGTGCCGCTCTCAGCCTTCGTCGAAGCCAAATGGACCCAGGGCCCCACGCAGTTGACCCGTTACAACGGCTACCCGGCCATCGCCATCAGCGGCGAAGCGGCGCCGGGGCACAGCACTGGCGAGGCCATGAACGAAATCCAGCGTCTGGTCAGCCAACTGCCCGCCGGGCTGGGCCAGGAATGGACGGGCTTGTCGTTGCAGGAGCGCTTGTCCGGTTCCCAGGCACCGCTGCTGTTGGGCCTGTCGCTGCTGATCGTGTTCCTGTGTCTGGCCGCGCTGTATGAAAGCTGGTCGATTCCCACCTCAGTGTTGCTGGTGGTGCCGCTGGGGGTACTGGGTGCGGTGTGGGCCGTGTCGCTACGCGGGATGCCCAACGACGTGTTCTTCAAGGTCGGCTTGATCACCATCATTGGCCTGTCGGCGAAGAACGCGATCCTGATCATCGAGTTCGCCAAGGACCTGTATGACCAGGGCGAGGATTTGATCGACGCCACCTTGAAAGCGGCACGGTTGCGACTGCGCCCGATCATCATGACGTCCCTGGCATTCATCCTCGGCGTGGTGCCATTGGCGATTGCTACGGGGGCCAGCTCGGCCAGCCAGCAGGCGATTGGCACCGGTGTGATTGGCGGAATGATCACGGCGACATTGGCGGTGGTGTTTGTGCCGGTGTTCTTCGTGGTGGTGATGAAGCTGGTGCGCAAGCGCCATAAACCAGACTGATCAGTGGGCGCTGGCTTGCCTGCCATGACCGCGGCACAGGCGACATAAGTGTTGCCTGAACCAACGTTATCGCAGGCAAGCCAGCTCCCACAGGGTTATTGATTGCATTCATGATCAGGTACACCCGAATAAGCTATGGTGCTCACAAATAGTTATCTGTGAGCCACCATGCCCTTCCTCGCCCGCACCCACCCTCGCCTCTCATCCGCCGCCGTACTGGGCCTTGCAGTCGGCCTCCTGGTGCCGGCCGACACCCTTGCCAGCAAAATCCTGATCGGCTGGAACGCCGGGGTCTGGACCTACCTGATACTGATGCTCTGGTTGACCATTCGCGCCAAGGCCGAAGACGTCAAGCGCATCGCCGAAGTCGAAGACGAGAACGCCGGCCTGGTGCTCTTCATGGTGTGCATCGCCGCCATCGCCAGCCTGGCCACCATCACCTTCGAACTGGTGGGCAGCAAGGACCTGGCCACTTCCGAACGTCTGCTGCATTACGCTTTTACCGGGCTGACAGTGATCGGCTCCTGGCTGCTGATCGGGGTGATTTTCAGCGTGCACTACGCCAGGCTCTATTACACCTGGCAAGGCAAGGAGCCGGCGCTGCGCTTTGCCGAGGGCTTGCTCACCCCCAATTATTGGGACTTCCTGTATTTCTCCTTCACCATCGGCGTGGCCGTGCAGACATCGGACGTGGGTGTTGCCACCCGTAGCTTGCGTAAAGTGGTGCTGGGGCAATCGTTGATCGGGTTTCTGTTCAATACCGCGATCCTGGGGTTCTCAATCAATATTGCGGCAGGGTTGTTTGGCTAGGCCTGGCTAAGCGTATGGGTAAAGAAAACCGACGAATGGACCGGCAAACCTGTTAGTTCTGACAGTTGTGCAGCGCGTGCTTATGGCGCTGAATTGAATCGCTCACAACCAACCCATCCAAGGGCACGGGGCTGATCCATGTCAACACAACCAATGAACAGTAACTTGGTGCTCAATGGCAACTTCGCCCATCGTGAACGCTATTGGAACGTTACTGCCACCGCTCCAGGCCGAGTTGATTTTTCCCGCCAGCATTGCGTGATCACGGGGCGAGGCCGGGCGGAACAAGACATATCGGTTTCCGATACCGCCTCCTACTCCTTCAGCCTGTACACGTTGATTACCTATAACGGCGCCGGGTCAGCCCGACTGGTATGGCAGCCCTCGGGGGCGACTGAAACAATCACGCTAACAGGGAACCATGGCTGGACCCATCATGTGAGCACCTTTCGCCCACCTACCGGCACAACCGGCCTGACGCTACAACTGATGGGTAATGCTGGCGACGTCTGGTTCGATAGCCTCCAACTGGTGGAAGACGGCGGCGTGGTCATCCCTGTCGAGTTGATCCGTAACGGTGATTTCGCCGACAACAGCGATCATTGGATAGCCAACCGGCCAGTGGGCTCCTCCGTGACATTTTCCGACAACGAGTGCCAGGCAAACCAGGGGGGATCCATCGAACAAAAGATCGCGGTCACACCCGGCCAGACCTATGATTTTTCCATCGATGCCATGACGCCAACCGGAGGGCACGGTTTCGCGATGTTCCATATTGCACCCGGTAACACGCCACAGATAGAACTTCGGGGGGGTGGCGACTGGGATAATTACACGTCGTCGCTGACCATCCCTGCAGGCGTGACTGAGATCACCTTAGAAGTGATAGGCACCACCTTCCTCGTGGTTGACAACCTGTCCCTGAAATCAGCCCCCGTGCCAACGATTAATCAAAACCGCCCTCATCGCACACACACGTACCGCCCATCGCAGGAGAACCGTACCATGAGCAATGCCAATGCCCGAAAAGCTGCCCGCCAGGAATCCGCAGAACGTTTTTTTCAAGGTTCGATCGGAAGCGAGAACTTCAAGGCGGACTTTCGCAAACATGAATTGAAAAACAACTTCTGGCTGGCGGAAGGCGCCATGAAGATACCGCCCACAGAAACGTCAAGACAGGTGGTCATTTTCAAGTACCCCACTACCACGGACTCCGGCCGTTATCAGTTGGAGAAAGACAGTGACGAACATCAGTTAGCCGTCATCCTGATGACCATTAATGAAACGCCCCTCCCGGCTTATCAAGCACATCGAGGCACCGTCGAATTTTTTCATAATTCCGACGACCATACGGTCACAGGTGCACTCGACGTCTATCTTATGGATGTCAACAACCAAGAACTGCGTGTGCAAATGCTGTTCAGCCTCGATAGAACCACGCGGCGCAGACCTACCCGTGTCAATACCGTTCAACCTCGATAAACCCAGGCATGAAAGTCAACGCCCCGAACCTCGGGGCGTTTTCAAGCATCGTTGAAATCCAGTGGCACTGCCTGATTACCAGCTATATCGCACGCCGAAATTTGCCCCCCATGGCTGATCCACGTGCTTGCCTTGGCCGTAGTCAAAGTCTGCATGCAATTGCATATTTTGGGACAGTGTCAGGGCGACACCCACTCCGACCTCGACACGAGACCCCGACAGATTATTGTCAAATGTCTGGTTATTGACCGACACCTTGTTGCTCTTGGCAAATTCGTGGGCAACGCCACCACGCAAGTAAGGCTGAAGCATACTGCCGTCATCCAACATAAAGTCGCGGCCTACTGTCACCCCCAACTTGCCCTGCACGGAGTCGGTGTGGCTACCCTTGGCTTTGAGACCATTGTCCAGGCTATAGCTCTTGCCTTGTACTGTAACCACGGACGCTTGGGCGAAAGGCTCGATAAAGAAATCATTATCCAGCTTGATATGACGGCCCGCTTCCACAGACGCACCCAAGGCATTTGTACTGTATTTGCCCTTCGCTTGCCTGCCGTCGCTCAAACCGACAGTGGAATCATTGTTCAAGCGGTTGGCTTTGATGACGCCGTCAAAATAGTAACCACTCTCCTCATCCAACCAAGTGGCATACAGACCTGCGTAGTAACTCTGCACACTACCCGAAGTACCCCGACTGAGATCCAGATCAGAAGTACTATGGCCCGCCATTACCCCCAGCAGCCATTGGCCTTCTCCCAAGGGGGTATCCGCCCCCAAGGAGAACCCGCGCTGGCTTTGTTCATAGGCACCCGCATCACCACCACTGACCTCATATTTATTGCCATAGGCACGCAACCAACCACCGGCTGCGGCGCCGTTATGCCGAATCTCTCCCATGCGGCTACGCAAAGATGTCATCTCGCCATACCACACGGTTGGTGCAGTGTTGAACAAGGCCAATACCGACCGGGTGCCTGGGCTGACAGTGCGATTATTCGGGTCAAGGAACCAATCATTACCGTCTTGCCGGAGGCCATAGGACCAGGCCCCAACATCCACATTACCGCCTACCAGCGCAAACTGTGCGTCACCGCCACCCGTGTGAACGATATGCACATCACCTGGGTTTACCGGTTCTGTACCGCTGCTGGTAAGCAACAGGTCGTGATGGCCGGTTGCGTCACCCGTAATATTCAGGAAGTCCGTCAGGCCCTGAGCGAAATCAGTGCCCATGACAAAAGTGCCTTGGCCCGACAAGCTCTTGAGGTCAAGTTGATAGAACGCATCGCTATCCCCAAACTTGACCGTGCTATCGGCAAGGCGCAAATCACCCACCTGGCTATTGCCGGTCATGACCCACATGGATTGCTCGCCAAGACTCAACGACGAAACGTTTTCCAGGCGGCCAGTCAATGAGGCGAGATCAGTGAGCTGAAGGTGAGCCTGGCTACCACTGCTGACAACGACATCGCCCTTGAGCTGGCTATTGGCGATATTCATATTCGCCGTCGAGCCGCCTTTGACTTCCAGCAAGTTGCCATTACCACCGGTGAGCGTCGAACCGTTGCGTACCTCGATATTCGCCACCGCACCCTGGCCCCGAGCACCGTCTACGAGCAACGCAGCACCTGTGGTACCGGTGACATGAGAATCGTCCAGGATAAGGGTATTAGGCCCGGGCGCATGCCGGTCAAACGACATTTCAATACCGTTACGTCCGCCTGAAATATTGCTCCCAGACGCCCGTGCCGCCGAGCTCTCCAACCTCAACCCAAAGCTGTCGGCGCCCGTGCCGATTGACTGACTGCGCACCAACTCCAACGCACTGCCACCAGTAACAACTGCACCACCGGTTGCTCCCACCAGGACACTGCCATTGACCGTCGCGGTGGATATATCGGTTGAGTTTGTAAATTTGCTCACCAGTAAACCATGGTAATCGGCACTGGAAATCATACTGTCGTTGATCTGCGCAGTGCTGCTGAGCAGCGTTACGCCAGTTTCGTAAGCCCCGGAAGCAGTGATACGACTGTTATCGACAGCCACATTAGAGCCGTTCTGAGCGACAACCGTCCCCAGGATCGTACTGTCCGCGCTGACATTCAGGTTCGAGGCATTAGCATAAATGGCCTGCGTCCAGCCCCGTATGACGTTAAGCGTGGCATTTTGCAATTCAAAGGTATCGATATAATCATCGTGCCGGATGGTTTCGGTGCCATTTTCGATCAACCGAGCATGAGCATTTGGCGCCAGAAGCAACAAGGTCACAACAGATGGCACCTGCATCATTGCAACCAAGGGTTTTAATTTAAAGTACGAATTGATCTTCACAAGACACCACTCATTTAACAGGCATTCCAGAACGGAACTGTTCGGCCTATTTCCAGAGGGGTGGAGCCAGGCCATTCAAGGCCGCAAAGTTACAGATCAGGCTTACCCTAATATGTAGGATTAATCCGAACATAAGGGTAGAGATGGGGAGATTAGCTGTGTGAAAGTGCAAAGCGCGTGCAGTGCAACCGAAGGGTGCCGAAGCACCCCGCAGTCCGCAGTCTATTGTTCTACCAGGCCGTCTTCCAATGCAGTGGGTGGTTGCTCCTCGCAAAAAAACCCGTTCAAGTCGGTGAACCGTGTACGGGTCCAGGCTCTTACCGAAGGCTGCTCTCCTTCTCCCGGGATCGGCACAAAATAGTGAAAGTCCACCGAATTGCGCGCCGCTGGCCGAAGGGCCGTATAGGGGATCTTTATGTCGAAACCGTTGGAAACCATATCGGGCGTCAGCGGCAACGAGCTTAGGGCCAGTGTATTGCCCAACTGAGTGTCTCCGGTAATGTCACTGAATACGCGGAATTCGCATCCAACGACCATGTGCTCTTGGAAATACACTGTATTACCAGGAACCCTGACCGTCGCCTCGCGAGTCGCTCGATTGAGGTCGGTACACGCCAAAAATGCGGTCGCCTTGACGAACCTTGGCTCTTCCAATACGACTTTGTTGGCCGCCACAACTACATTCTGCGCAAGTGAGCGCTGGGTATTGTCATTAGTCGGCCATCCCAGCGTATAGAACACTGGGAGCGTTCTATTGCCGACTGCACGAATGATTGACCAAGGCACCGTTCGCGTAAGAGTGTCACCGCCCCCTTCGTTCGTCAGTGTCAACTCATCAAACTTGTGGGCCAGATCCCCCCAATACCATTTGATTATCGTACCCGGCGCGGGAAGAGGGGTGCTCCAAAGCACGGTCTCGATAGTCGCGTCCCTATTGAAGTCAGCGTCTGTGAGCTCATTTTCCTTAGTCGGGTCAACGCCGAAGACCCGCACGCGCGCGAGCAAACTGTTTTCCGGATCTTCACCCGGAGCAGGGCCAGGCGCAGAAAAATCGACATCAATAGTGTGAGTAGGCGCATCGGTTGATGTCCCATTGCGATCAACAAAATAGTCGATGGTCATGGGAATCTCGCCAGCACCTCCACCATAATGGGCCAAAAGAGTATCACTGCCGACAGGCAGCATTAACGGAAAAGGCAGATAAAGCTTAACGTCAAAACGTTCCGGAGCCTGCGTGCCGATGGTCAATTCGATCACGTCAATGTCGGTTAAATTATTTTCATATTCTGGAATAGCAATGAAAACCCCGTTCGGCTCATAAAGGTCTTGTAAATCAAGCAGCCCGTCACCAGGAAGAAGCGCCAACGGCACATAGGCTTCCTGCGGATCAGGGGCTGGTGTCAGGTTCAACTCAATTCGCGCAGGTACCGAGTCTTTGCTGACATTCCCTGCAAGATCCCACAGGCGGTAGAACAAGTAGTTCTGCCCTCCTTTATTACCAGTAATCAGGTTCCACGGCAGCGTAAAACTCAACGAGTCGTCCACAGGAAAGGTGTCAATAGGCTCAGACAGCTGTGAAGAAAATTCCGATGAAAAAAAGACTTCGATATCATCACCGGCGCGCCGAGAGATGGGATAGTCGCGAAATGTACATTCCATCCCGGCTGGGTGATCGTCCACATCCTGCTCAGTAATTTCACCTTTCGACTCCAAATAAGCAGGGAACAAGGGCGCTGCCGGGTGCCTGGGGTCTTCTGGCGGGGTAAGGTCGACCTCCAGGGGAGCACCTCTTAACAATCCCGTCTGCGAGTTACCTTCATGAATGACATAGCCGACCTCATGCTCCCCTTCCACCAAACGGGCCGCCGGAATATCACGGGTGAACGGTTGACCAATAGGCTCGTGGCCAGGAAAAGCTGGGTTAAAGTCTACAATGTACATCGGCGCCCCCCAGTTCGTTGCGCCTTTACCGCGCATATGAACTGCGAGTCTGGTGATTGCAGGGTCAAGACCTTCGTCCGCTGCAAACTGCGCAATATCGAAGGTTACAGTAAGCGGTTTCTTCGACGCCTCCTTAGTAATCAACCCATCATTATTCAACGCATCAAACGTGGGCAGGGGCATCGCCAGCACACCCGCCCTGCGCTGGCACAGCAGTTCTTTATTGGCCTTGCGCGATGCAATGGCGGCCTTTTGTTTCTTACTCAACGTTGCCATCTGTATTCTCCTTTTGCACTGAGTAACACCAAGACAATCGAACAAACACATGCCTTCGAAACAAGACACGTTTCAAATAGAACAACTGTTGCGCTGCCACTGCCAAACGCTGCAACTTACATCGACGACCAACTACTCAAGTCGGCTTATACCTCTAGTCTTCAGGGCCATCACCATTCGGCCCGCAATAGATATTGCCCACTCTTTTACGATCAATTTTTGCATAGCGTAATCTTGAGGAACCTATCACTCTGTTTTTGCGCCACAACGTATAGATAACCGACACCGAACTTCCCGGGCTCTGGGGATCTGGTGACTTGATGGGTTTAATCTTCTCGTCATAGTTGCGTTGTTCGAAGGTATAACCTTTTTTCGCCTCTTCTTCAGTCAGCCGATGCGTCAGGGTATCCGCAGTTGATGTAATCGCCTGTCCCCCTCCCGCAAACTCTTCATAGCCCTGCCACTCCACGACAAGATCGTCATCTTTGCGAAAGACCGTTTCCGGAAGAATCTGGACAGGTATGTGATCCCACATAGCCGGGTTAGCGTCACAGCCTATAAACATATTGCTATTGGCACTTGGAAACTCAACACGCCTTAATACCTGTGGAGGGACAACATCGACCATGACTTCAGTAAAATTGGAAAGCTGCTCATTAACGCCGTTGAATGTCGAGTAGTACACTCGTAGTTTTTCATCATTCCCTGCATCGACAATCACCTGCCAGGGAATATCACTGAACGTCACGCGTACGCCTTCAGCATCGCCACTACCGGTATCCACAATATAACTTGCCACCGGCTTATCCATACTGGGGAAGCCCCCCCAGAACAACTCCAACACCTCACCATCACGAGGCTGGTGATAAAGCAGGACGCTGGCATATACGCGCTGATCCTTATCACGTATATCAATATGGTTGTCCGTCTTCGAGCCCTCGCCAAACACAGTCACTGTTGGCAAGTCGAGGTTAAGCAACGCGGGGGCGTTGATATGGTCTTGCCCTGCCACCCTGAAGTCCCAACGGATTAACGTAGGGGGGCTGGGCAACGTGGGCGTATTGCTGCCGTACCGTGTAATGGTGTAGGTGGCCGAACCTTCTGCAAACCCCATGCCCATCGCTATCAACTTCGACCACGGGATACCGGCGCCGAACGGCATCTCGGTAACCTCCTGCGCATCAAGCAGGGTACTGCCCCACCGAATGGTGACAAGATCGCGAGCATTCCAGTTGTCATACTGAACGTTGGCCACCACACCAATCCGTGCATCGTGCCGATTGATCAAGCCACTTGCCATGGCAGGGATGACAAGAGGTTTGAGGTCTGAGGGTGCTTCCTTTAATCGGACTTCAACGGGCGACTGGTCGGACCTGGGGCCTCGATTACCGGAGCGATCTTGAAGGCGCAGGTGAACGTATTGAGTTCCGTTGCGGTACAGGCGAAACAAATCCACAAGAATGGGAATAACAAGTGGGCTATTTTCGTCGGGAAACTCTACATAGCCACTCGGAGCACTATCAGGTGGAGGACTTTGGTCCGAAATATAATAATAAACCCTGTCATAAGCCCGCCGGCCGAGGTAAGCAGACAATACCAAATCGACTGTGCGATGCCGGGCCGCGTAGTCCTCATCTATCGTACCCACCGGGAAGGCAGGCGTTGGCGGCGTAACGTTATTGTTTGGCGGCGTCCGGTCAATTACCAGGGTACGGAAGTCCGAGGTTGTGGGTATACCGGTTTCGTCGGTGATCCGATAAGCCAGCCGGACGGTACCGTCATTTTCCAGATAGTCGCGCGGCACGGTGACGGAAAAAGGGAAAGGCTTGGTAATGGGGCCATCCCACCGCTCCTTGAAAGGAGGGACACCTTCGCCTCCGCTGCGTGACCAAACGATTTCGACAATATTGAATTCACCGGCCTGCGCAGCGTCATCCCACAGTTGCGGAATGCGCACAACAAGATCGGTATCAAGATATTGATGAGGTATATAACCCTCAGGAATCGGCGGATTAGCATCATCCAGGATGGGCACCTCTATATCGACCAATCGGAAAATGCCGTTGCGTGAAAGTCTACTTCCAGTGGTTTTTTGAGCGCTCATCAGACTCTCCCGTCAGACCGCTTGTACCTACACCCCAAAGGCGTGCCTGTGACCAATTAAACGCGCAATCTGCGGTATCGAATACTGTCAGAACTAACAGGTAGGCACTGCCATTCGTCGCTTGGTAGCTGATTCCACCCACATCGGATGCTTGACGAAACGGTTGACTTGAGGTTTCCTGAAACCGGTTTCAGCCCGGGTATTCCCGACTGAGGCCCAGAAAACTCCAATAAGAAAGGCCCGCGACCGTGACTCCTTTTTCCGCCGCCCAGCGCACCCGTGTCACCATGCTCGACGTCGCCCAACGCGCCGGCGTGTCCAAAGCCAGCGTGTCGCGTTTTATCGGCGATGACCGCGCCCTGCTCTCCGACGCGATCGCGCTGCGCATCGAGCAAGCCATCGAACAGCTTGGCTACCGCCCCAACCAGATGGCCCGTGGTTTGAAACGTGGCCGCACCCGCCTGATCGGCATGCTGGTGGCCGATATCCGCAACCCCTATTCCATCGCCGTGATGCACGGCGTCGAAACCGCCTGCCGTCAGCACGGCTACAGCCTGGTGGTGTGCAACACCGACCGTGATGACGAGCAAGAGCGCCAACACCTGGCGGCGCTGCGCTCGTACAACATCGAAGGCTTGATCGTGAACACCCTGGGCCATCACCTCGACCAACTGCTGGAGCTGCAACAGGAAATGCCCCTGGTGCTGGTGGACCGCAAGGTCGCGCCGCTGCACAGCGACCTGGTGGGCCTGGATAACCCGGCGGCGGTGCGCATGGCGGTGGGACACCTGGAGCTGCAGGGTTACCGCGACGTGCTGCTCGTAAGCGAGACCACCGACGGCACCAGTTCACGTTTGGAGCGCCTGGAGAGTTTCAATCACGAAATTGCCAAGCGCCCGGCGTTGACAGGCGCCGTGGTTGAACTGGATGGCAACCTGGAAAAGCGTCTGCAAGCCTTTCTCGCCAAACCCGGCCCCAAGGCACTGTTTTGCGCCAACGGCGTGGCCGCACTGGCCTGCACCCGGGTGCTCAAGGCGCTGGGCTGCGACCTGTTCGGCGAGGTGGGCTTGATCGCCCTGGATGACCTGGACTGGTACCCGCTGGTGGGCAACGGCATCACCGCCCTCGCCCAACCGACGCAAGCGATTGGCGCCAGCGCCTTCGACTGTTTGCTCAAGCGCCTGCGCGGCGATACCGCCCCCACCCGCACCCTGGATTTTTTACCCGAGCTGATTATCCGCGGCTCGACGCCCCCTTATGACCCTGGCTTTACTGTGGCGAGGGAGCTTGCTCCCGCTGGGGTGCGAAGCGCCCCCAAAAGCCTGCGACTGCTGCGCAGTCGAACGGGAGCAAGCTCCCTCGCCACAAGCAGTCAGTGGGTTCTTTTTTATAAAAATGAAACCGGGTTCAGAGGTAAACAACAATGCATAAATAACCCGTCTCCATCAGCCTTTCCAGCTACGGGCCCGAACTGGGTTGCCCGCCGGGCCCACTTGGTTTTGTTT
>NZ_WKFA01000082.1:0-20110 GCF_021605325.1 Pseudomonas sp. PA-7-1E | reverse complement strand
CCACACAGGCGTTGGTAATACTGGCCCGCAAGCTTGCTCGGGTGGTGTTCGCTCTGCTGAAAGGGCAAAGCGAATATCAGCCAAAAGTTGGTTGAGGGTTGCCCCTCAACCATAGAATCTCCCACAGGGATCTGCGCCAGGCGCTGATGTTGTGGGCACTACCTAGCCAGTGTGGGAGCTGGCTTGCCTGCGATGGCGGTGGTTCAGTTGAAGATTGGGGGACTGGCACACCGCTTTCGCGGGCAAGCCCGCTCCCACAGGGATCTGCGCCAGGCGCTGATGTTGTGGGCAATACCTAACCAGTGTGGGAGCTGGCTTGCCTGCGATGGCGGTGGTTCAGTTGAAGATTGGGTGACTGGCACACAGCTATCGCGGGCAAGCCCGCTCCCACAGGGATCTGCGCCAGGCGCTGATGTTGTGGGCAATGCCTAACCAGTGTGGGAACAGGCTTTGGTTCCCATGAGGTGTGTCAGAAGCTGTAGGTACCGGTGACTACTAGGCTTCGCGGCTCACCTGGTTGAATCTGCGCCGCACTGGTCGCCGAGGCGTAGTAGTTTTTATCAGCGATATTGTTCAGTGCTGCCCGCACGTCCCATTCTTTCTGACGGAACCCGGCCAGCGCGTCCCAGCGGCCATAACCCGGCAACACCACGGTGTTGAGGTTGTCGGCGTAACGATCGCCCACCAGGGTCAAACCGGTTTCCGCGTACCAGCCCATCTCCGGCTTCCAGGTGATGAACAGGCTGGCGTTGCGCTTGGCCACGTCGCTGATCCGTTTGCCCTCAAACCCGTTGTTGTCCTTCTCCACCTTGGCATCCTGCAGGCCTACGCCGCCGCGCACATACCAGTTGTCGACGATCTTGCCGGTGGCGGTCAGCTCCACGCCGCGTGAGCGTTGTTCGCCGGTGAGCAGGGTAATGGTACGGTCCAGCGGGTCGCTGGTGCGGCGGTTGTAGAGTTCCAGCTCGTACACAGCCAGGGTGGTGCTCAGGCGCTCATCGAACCAGTCGCTCTTCACGCCGATTTCTTTTTGCTTGGTCAACTCCGGGCTCAGGTCGTTGACGTTGCCGGTGGCGTTCGGCGTGATGCCGATCAGGCCGCCGCCTGCTGGGGTGAAAGTCTTGCTCCACGAGGCGTAGAACGAGTGGTGCTCCAGGGGCGTCCACACCAGGCCGACGCGCGGGCTGGTGCTGTGGCTTTTCACGTTCTGTTGGATGTCGAGCAGCTTGTTGGTGGTGTCCACTTCGAAGCGGTCGTGACGCAGCCCGCCCAGCAGTTGCCACTGGTCATTCAGGCGCAGTTGGTCCTGTATGTAGAGGGCGCGGCTTTCGACTTCGGTGTGGTTGTTACTCGACAGTCGCATGCTCCCGGTGTGGCTCAGGCGGCGATTGGGTTGGTTGAGGTCCAGGCTCGGCACCGTCTTGCCATCGCGAGCGGAGTACAGCTCCGGATCACGGCGCTGGCTGCCCAGCTCAATACCGGTGAGCAGGCGGTGCTCCAGGCCAAAGGTGTCGAAACCGCCTTCCAGCTCCAGGTTGTTGAACACGTTGCGGGTGGTCAGGTCCTGCTGCCAGTGTTGGCGGCTGACGGTGTTGGTTTTCGGGTCATAGCCGGTCTGGTAAGTATTGTCGAAATCGCTGTCGAGCTTGAACACGCCGAGGGTGTGGCGCAGCTGCCAGTCGGCGTTGAGCTCGTAGGCAAGTCTGGAACGCAGCGACTGGGACTTATCGTCTATGTAATCGCCGTGATCAAAGTAAGTGGTGCTGCGGCTGACATCCGCCGGGCGCCCGTTGACACCAGGAATGCCACGGTCTGGGGTGCGGTTGTAGCGGCTGTATTCGTATTGCACCAGCCAGTTCAGCTCTGGAGTGAGCTGCCAGCTCATCGACGGTGCGAACAACTGGCGGTTGCCGCTGACGCCATCGCGAAAGCTGTTGTTGTCCTGGTTGCCCATGTTCAGGCGCAGGCTGATGTTATCGGTGGGGTCGGTACTCAGGTCGGCATACAGGCTGCGCAGATCGTTGCTGCCGCCTTGGGCTTCGATGCTGGACTTTTGCCCTGGGCTTGGCAGTTTGCTCACCCGGTTGACGATCCCGCCCTGGCCGCCTCGCCCGTAAAGCACGGCGGCCGGTCCCTTGAGCACTTCGATACGCTCGATGTTATGCAGGTCACGTACGTACTGGCTGTCGTCGCGAATGCCATCCAGATAGAAGTCATTGCTGGCGTCGAAACCACGTATGCGCAGGCTGTCGAAGCGTGTATCGGCGCCGCTGCTGACGTTGGGGATACCGCTCAATGCCTGGCCCAGCTCGTTGGTGCCATAGGAGCGCAGGCTTTCGGTTTTGACTGAGTCGATCGCCTGGGGCACGTAGCGAACAGCCGTCGCGGTGCGTGTGGCGGTGCTGGTCTCTTTGACCCGTGGGTCGTCTTCGTCTGCTTCCACGCTGATCGAGGTTTCGGGCAAGACCGTGGCCGCACCGGCAAAACCAGCAGACAGCAGGACAGAGAGCCCAAGGGAGAGGGGCGTCAGGCGAGGGGCAGGCATGAGAGTGTATCCAAATGACGTGGCAGGAAAATTGTGCGCGAATGGTAATGCTTTGCATTTGCGCGCGTTATCTATTCCCTAACGCATTGCATGCGGATTTGTTACTTAATGTGTTTCCAAAGGCTGATCAAGGTGTTTTCAACGCTTTCATCCCGCCGCTTTAGCCCGCCTCTTAGACGAATATCGCCTAAATACAGACGATTCACGAAATTGACACATAGTTCAACGCCCGCATAGGATTGCGCCCAACGCCTGTGGCTAACCACCATGACTAAATCCAATAAAAAAGGCCCGCGGCAGTTCAGTCGTCCGCGGGCCTTCTTTTTGCTGGCAAGGTCGACACCAGAAAAGCAACAGGAGCCTGGTGTCACAGCGCGTACTCAACCCGTAATAAGGAATATAAGAAAATGTTGAAGCAACGGATGAGTCTGATCGCTCTGGGGATTTTGAGCGCATCGACAGCAATGGCAAACGACCAGGAGCAATCCAAGGGTTTCGTTGAAGACAGCCACCTGAACATCGCAGCACGTAACGCCTACATCAGCCGTGACTACAAAAACGGCAAGCAGGACAAAGCTGAATGGGGCCAAGGCTTCATCGGCAAGTTCGAGTCCGGCTTCACCCAAGGCACCGTCGGTGTGGGTGTGGATGTGATTGGCCAATACGCTATCCGCCTGGATGGTGGTAAAGGTCGCAGCGGCGCTGGCGGTATCGACTTCTTCAAGCAAGGTGACAGCGGAGAAGCCGCCAACGACCTGGCCAAAGGCGGCGCAGCCGTCAAGGCGCGTATCTCCAACACCGTGATCAAATACGGTCAGCAGATGCCAGCCGTGCCGGTCCTGCAATACGACAACTCGCGTCTGCTGTCGGAAACCTACGAGGGCACCTCGATCGTTTCCAAAGAGATCGCCGGCCTGCAACTGGATGCTGGTCACTTCACCAAGGAAGCTCGCAAGAGCGCCGAGGGCAGCGACAGCGGCCGCTTGAAGAGCATCAACTACATCGGTGGTAGCTACAAATTCACCGAAAGCCTGTCGGCTGCTTTGTACGCCTCCGACATGCAGGACGTGCTGAAGAAGCAATACGTCAACGTCAACTACGTGCTGGCCCTGCCAGAACAACAGTCGCTGACATTTGACTTCAACGGCTACAAAACCAAGCTGGACCGCAGCTTCGCCCTGGAAAACCAAGGTGATGCGGACGCTCGCGACAACAAGATCTGGAGCCTGGGCGCTACCTGGGCCGTTGGCGCGCACAGCTTCACCCTCGCTCACCAGCGCAGCACCGGTGACACCGGCTACCTGTACGGTGGCTACCGCAACGCTGGCGGCATTGGCGACGGCGGCAATACCATCCTGCTGGCCAACTCCTACTGGTCCGACTTCAACGGCAAGGACGAGCGCTCCTGGCAAGCAGGTTATGGCATCGACTTCGCCACCTTCGGCGTACCGGGCCTGACCTACAACATTGCCTACGTGCGCGGCACCAACATCGACGACGGCACTGGCCGTGGCGATGGCACCGAGCGTGAAATCTGGAACCAGTTCAAGTACGTGGTACAGAGCGGCCCAGCCAAAGACCTGAGCCTGCGTGCCCGTGCCTCGTGGTTGCGCGTTTCCAACAACGCCAGCAACTACAACGTAGGCGGTAACGAAATCCGTCTGTTCGCCGACTACCCGATCAACGTTTTCTAATTGATCGAATGTCGTGCCTGATGCCAGGCGATAAAAAACCCCGACTGGTTCGGGGTTTTTTATTGTCCGCTCGCGGGGGCGTCAGGCTTTGACCGGTGCGAGCTTTTTGCAGTTCTCTTTGCGCGTCGGGTACTGCTCGCATTTGCGCAGTACGCTTTGCACCTGCTGCGCATTCTGCAGTTGCTGGTTGGCCAACAGCTTCTCGGTAATAAACAGTTCTTCCGAGCCCAGGTTGCGTTCCGCCTTGTCGATCATCGCCAGGGCCGATTGCCCGTCACCGCGCTTGAGGTGGTAGCTGATCATCAAGTCATAGGTGGAAGGCCCTGCCAGGGACCAGTCCTTGATCGCCTGCAACTCTTTCACCGCTTCGCTGTTTTTGCCTTGGGCCAGGCGCACGGTATAGGCGGTGCGCCGAATGCTCGGCTGGTCTTTTACCGGCGAGGCCAGAGCCTTGCGGATGAAAGCGTCAGCCTGCGGCACCTTGTTTTTCTCCAGGGCATCAATTGCGAAGTACGCGTCTTTATAGCCCTGCAAAGCCTTCGCCACCTGGGGCGTATTCTTCATTTTCGACCAGCTTTGCGGGTTGACCCGGGCGCGGCGTTCCTGGCGATACTCGCGTTGCAAGTACTGGCGCAGCTCGGTGTCGCGGTCCATCGCCGACATATGTGAGCGGTTGAAGTATTGGCTGGTCGCGGTGATGCCGGTGGTCAAGCCATCCTTGACCAGCACGTCCAGCTCTTTGGTGAACTGGTTGAGATTGAACTGCTGCAGCGAATCCTGCATGGCATTCTTGCGCGCCGTGAGGAACCCCGTGAGCAAGGGCTTCTGCTTGCCCTGGAAGTCGTTGAGGCGCTCCAGACTATGGGTGGCGGCTCGTGGCGCGTAACCGGCGCGGATCATCAAGTCGGTGCCCAGCAAGTCGGCCTGGTCTTCCTGGCTGCGGCCCCAGGCGGTGCTCCATACCTGATCGGAAAAGGTATTGGCCAGGGCGGTGTACAGTACGGTGTTACCGATGGTCTTCTGGGTGCCGGCTGGGTCCTTACTGAACAGTTTCATCGTACCGGAGCTGCGGTCCACGCCCGTATCGGCAGCCATCGTGGCCAAGGCGACCGTGGAGGCGACGGTGGTGAACATGTCTTTCTGCTGCTGGAAAGCGGCCATGCGGTCATGGTGATGCAGCAATACGTGGCTCATTTCATGGCCCAGCATCGCGGCGATTTCGTCTTCGCTGGCGACGTTGTCCAGCATGCCCAGCGGCACGAACAGGTTGCCGTAGGGGTCTGCCGACGGCCCGAAGCCATAGCTGTCGGTGATCTTCACCTGCAGCGGCGGCAACTCCCCCGGCCAGCCCTTGGACAAGCGCGTGACGATGCCCTGCAAGTAGCCTTGCAGCATCGGGATATCCACCAGGTTCTGCTGGCGCGCTTCAGCGGCCGGTACCGCACGCCCGTCGTAGCTCAAACGCTGCTGGCTCTGGCGCTGTGGGTCGAGCTTGTAATACTGGCGTACGTCGCTGTTATCCACGTAATGGCCCTGAACCCGGGACTGGGTCGAGGGCCCCACCAGGTTCATAAACGCCTGGTCTGCGCCTTTCATGGTGGCGCAACCACTGAGCACCGAACTGGCCAACAGGCTGGCTGCTACTAGATATCCCTTCACCGCAACGCTCCTTTTATTGATTGCAGCCGGCACCAAAACCGATGGTGGAGTTGTTGCGGCTGTCCTTGGCCTGGCTTTTGGTCAGGCCCTGGCAGGGCAGGTCGACGACGTTCAGCGGGGGCTCGATGCGCAAATCCATGGTGTCCAGCCACACCTTCTGGCCTGCCAGTTCTACCTGCACCAGGTCCAGTGCCTGGTTGTACTGCAACACCGGCAGGGGCTGGGTGGGCGCGTCCTTTTTCGCCAGCTCACGTTGTTGCTTGCCCTGCTCGTCCAGCACTGTCACCGGGTCGGCGAGGAACGCCTTGATACTGTGGGTTTCTGCCCAGGCGCCCTGGGTGAAGAGGGCGGCGAGCAAGACGATGAGGCTTCTGTTCATCCTTGGTTTCCTTGAGTCAGATAGCAGAGCGGTGCACTCAGCGATCGCGGTCGAAGAAGGCTTCGATCCGCTCGCTGAACAGCACCAACGACAGCAACACAATGCCCAGTACGTTGACCGGGGTGATGTCATTGAGGCTCAGCAACACACTGACCCCCGCCAACATCGACATCACCAACAGCCACGACGGGCACGGCGAGGTAAAGAACCAGATTTCCTGGCGCCGCCACCGGCTCCAGGTGCGATGGCCCGCCAGGCGACGTGCGTGCAGCGCCTTGAGCACGGCGATCAACGCCAGCAGCCCGAGCTCCAGCAGGTCCAGCCAATTGAACGGCAAGTGGGGGAAATTGGCAGGTTCATGGTCGTAGTCCATGCCCGCATTGATCAGGTTGTCCAGCGCCATGGCGTGCAGGTAAACGCCAGGGAGTTGGCCGTGTACCGGCGACTCCACCAGGTCCCCTGTAGACGCGATATTGGCGCCCACCAACACCAGGCGGTCGCGCAGTAAGTCGGCGACCAGTGCCTGGTCATCGGGGTCGCTGACCTCCAGGTCACTGGCCGACAACGTCAGCGTATAAGGGCAGCGCGCCTGGGCCGAGTCGTCGAGCTTCCAGAACACCGCCTGAAATAACTGCGCCACCCCGTCCAGCAAAAAATGCCGTGCCGGCGCGCAGTGGCGGATATCGGCAATACGTGCCTGTTCGGGCGCCAGCTTCAGCCCCCACTGCACCGCGATGGGCTGGCGCTGCGCAGCGGCTTGCACATCCACCGGCGGCTGCTTGCAGTGCTGCGTGGCACAGAACACTCGATACAGCGACAGGGCGGGAGTTTCCATCAGCCCTGCATGTGTGCGCATCGCCAGTGGATACTTGTCATCCACCCCTTCCCATACAACCAGCGCCGGCTGGCTCACCTGCATGAACGGCGCCAGCGTATTCGCCTGGCCCGCCTCTGCCCGAGTCAACCCAGTATTGGCCAGCCACAACGGGATGCGTTGGCGTTGATAACGCTCAAACACATTCGCCAGCAACTGGCTGCCCCGCGTCGGGTCGCCAAACGAGTGGTCGTGGCTATAAAGCAAATCCACAAACACCGCCTGGGGCTTGTACGCCAGCAAGCGCTTGAACAACTTGCTCTGCTCGCCATAGGGCATGGGCCACGAACTGTTATTGCGCATCAGGTAGGCATCATCGATCAACACCACCGCCACCCGCTGCTGCCCAAGGCTCGGGTAGTGACTGGCGAACATACGATTGAGCCACTGCGCCGACGCCTTGTCGCTGGAACTGGCCAGGCCGAAAGGATCAAGAATCGCCAGCAACACGATGATGACCGCCAGCCAATAGCGGCGGTATTTGAACAGCGGGGGTTTGGACAACATCCATGTCTCGATAAAAACGCAAGCAAGGCGGGGTTTTTAACGGAGTGGGGAGGGGGTGTCAATTGGAAAAGTGGCTATGTGCCATATCGCTATGGGCGCATGGGTCGTCATTCGTAAAAAGCCCTGGCCTATCCTGGCCAGGGCTTTGCGCTGTGGGCGCCGGGCTTGCCCGCGATGAAATCAGCCCGCGTCCCGCAGGAGTTCTTGCCGATGACTCGTCGCATCTCCCCTGAGCGCTCGCGGGAGTGGCACCGGGTTCTCTGACTCAGGCATGATGTGAACCTGAGCCAACGGAGAGGCGCTATGGGCAGTCACGATAACCCAGCGGTTTCACTGGCCCTTCGTTCGTATTCGGGCCAAGTCGAATTGCACGATCACGACTTTCATCAGCTCGTGCTGCCGCAGTCCGGCTCCATGGACATCGAAGTCGACGGTCGGGCCGGCAAGGTCGACTGGAGTCAGGGCGTGGTAATTCCTGCCGGTGCTCGCCATGCGTTTCTGGCGCAAAAGGCCAATATCTTTCTGGTACTCGACGTGCCGGCCACGACGTTCGGCGGGCCCAAGAATCTCGACCTGTCGACCAGACTCCAGGCCGACAAACGCTTTTTCCCAGTAGGCCCGGAAATCCGCCATTTACTCGAATACGCCAGCCGCAGCGCGCCCTTGCTGACCAGTTCACCTCAGGTGGCGGAGTCCTGGAGTACTTTGCTGCTGTCTTCGCTGACGCTGCCGCCCGGAATCATCCCTGAGCATGGTCAGTTCACCCTGGCACGGGCACTCGCTTACATCGAAAGCCATCTGGACAGCCGGCTTAGCGCCACCGAGATTGCACGGGTGGCAGGCACCAGCGAGCGGCAACTCTACGTGCTGTTCGCTCGCCATTTGAATAGCACGCCTTTTGCGCATATCGCCACCTTGCGTCTCAACCGTGCCATCGACTTGCTGTGCGAAACCGCGCTGTCGATCACCGAGATCGCCCACCGCGTCGGTTATGCCGATCAAAGTGCACTCACCCACGCCCTGAAAAAGAACCGCGACCTGACGCCGGCCACGGTGCGACGAAGTTCGCGGGTAAGGTGAATCCGGCAGGCCTGAACAAATCTTCAGCAGTGCTCATCAATACCCGCCCGGCCGGACCTTTCTATGATTGCCCCACCGACAAGGATAAATCAGACGGGGCGTAGATGACCGAAGTGACGCGCATTGCCAAAACACAGGTGTCTGTCAGAGCCGCAGCCTCGGCCACCGCCATCGGCGTGATCGCGGTGTTCCTGTGGTCATGCCTGGCGTTGCTGACCAGCCTCACCGAAGGCATTCCACCCTTCCAACTGCTGACCCTGAGTTTTGCCGTCGCGTTTGTAGCGAGCCTGTGCATCCTTGGCCGCAACGGCATGGCGGGGTTTCGCAGCTGGCGTCAGCCCTGGTCGGTATGGGCGGTCGGTTTTCTAGGGATATTCGCCTACCACGCGCTGTATTTTTTCGCCCTCAAGGCTGCCCCGGTTGCCGAGGCGAGCCTGATTGCCTACCTGTGGCCACTGTTGATTGTGCTGCTCTCGGCCTTCAGCGCGGGGGAACGGCTGCGCAAACGCCAGTTACTCGGCGCGCTGCTGGGGTTGGCCGGTACGGCGTTCATCATGCAACAGCGCGCCTCGGATGAAGCCGCCGCCATGCCGGTAGCCGGCTACCTGGCCGCCTTCGCCTGCGCGCTGGTCTGGTCGTCCTATTCGGTGATCAACCGCCGTTTCAGTGACGTGCCAAGCAGCATCATTGGTGGCATCTGTGGCCTCGTCGCAGTGGCCGGCCTGGTCTGCCATCTGGCGTTTGAAACCGCGGTCATTCCAAGCGCCGGGCAATGGGCGGCCATCGTCGGCCTTGGCCTGGGGCCGGTGGGCCTGGCGTTTTTCGCCTGGGACCACGCCACCAAGCACGGCAGCCTGGCGATGCTCGGCGCTCTCTCCTATCTGGCCCCCCTGATCTCGACCCTGCTGCTGGTGGCCATAGGGCAAAGCCATGCCAGCCCGATCCTGATTATTCCCACACTGCTGATTATCGTTGGCGCTGTTATCGCCACCTCGAAAACAGGCCAGCCCAACGCCGACATCACTGTTGTAAAGGAGCTTTGAGATGGACCTGATTGCCTCTGAAGGCGCCACAAGAATTGAACGCGACCTGCCACGATTCAGCGTGGCGCCCACTCGTCCTGCGCTCCAGCATCTGGGACTACCGTCATTGAAGTCCAGCCGCAGCGGCATTCGCCGCCGCGCAAATGGCGAAGCGCCACGTGTGTTGCTGTTCGTGCCGCCTTACACGCGGCTGATTGAGCCGGTACCGCTGGGCAGCGCATTTGCCGACATCGGCATCGACACGTTCGAAGTAATGAAACGCGCCGGCACGCCCATTGGCCTGTTGCGCATCGCCACGGTGGCCAAGCGCGCCGGCTACGAGGTGCAGATCGTCGACGCGCCATTCGCCGGCTGGTCCCAGGAAAACACTCTGGTGAACGTCGATCAGGGCCATTTGGTCCGCTATGGCCTCACCGATGTGCAAATGCGCAAGATCATCGAAGATGCACAACCGGACATCGTCGGCATCCAGTGCAACTACACCGTGCAATGGGGCAACGCCCGGGCGCTGGCCGACCTGGTGAAATCCATCGATCCAAATTTGCTGCTGGTGACGGGCGGTGCCCATTCCAGCGGTGACTGGCAGAATGCCTTGCTGGACTCGCCTTTCGATTTCACCCTGATCAACGAAGCGGATCGCGCCTTCACGCTGCTGCTCGACGCGGTCACCCATGAAGGCGGCAATGTCGACGCGGTGCCGGGCATTGCCTATCGCAGCTACAGTGGCCAACTAGTTCGACCGACGCGCAAATCCAGCTACTTGAGCATTGTCCCGGCCCGGCAGGATCTGGATGAGCGGCTGGGCGTCATGCCGTTGCCGGATTTCAGTTTCCTGAACATGAACAACTACTTGCAGCCCTATCATTCCTCCGGTGCGCGGGTGCGCAAGACCGGCGCCTGGGCGCAGATCTTTTCCACCATAGGCTGCAACGTCAATTGCAACTTCTGCTATATCCCCAAAATCAACGGCCCCTGGCGGGCATTGGGGCTGGACTGGTTCGACCTGCATCTGGCGGATTTGGTCAAACAAGGCGTGACCGAAGTGTTGATCGAAGACGATCACTTGATGCATGACCCGCTGTACGCTATGGAGGTCGGCAAGCTGTTGAAGAAACACCATTTGCCGTGGGTCGAGGAAGGTGGGCTGAGCCTGTTCAATCTGGTGCTGCTGCACAAGGGCGAGCGATTTCTGGCGGAACTTGATGAGCAGGAACTCAAAAGCCCGCACTACCGCAACGTCATCGCTGCCATTCGCGGCGGTCTCACGGCGAAGACGTTTATCCGTTCAATCGCCGACAACGGTTGCTACAACATTTACCTTGCGGTGGAGAGCGCCAACGAAGAGAGCCTGGTGAACTCCAACAAGTCGCGTTTCAACGCGATTCAGCAGGCAACCTTTGAGATCATCCAGATGTTTACCGAGTGCGGAATTCAGGTGACGGGCGGCTTCATGCTCGGCTTCGTCAACCCGCCGGCCTCGGCTGCCGAACAGCCGTTCATCGAAAGCCTGGGGCAAATCGGTAATACCATTGATTATGCCGTCAGCCTTATGGGCGCAGGCATGGCCTACGCCAACCCGTTTATCGTGACCCCGATTCCGGGCACCGAGATGTGGGCATACCAACAGCAGTATGTGGTCCGTCACTACGACAATGGCTGGTCTCACGAAAAAGCCACCATGGCCACCGAGCAATGGAGTGCCGAGGACATCGAAAAAGCCCGTATGGAATTGCTGGTACGCGCCAATGGTGCTGATCGGGTGCGGGAAATGGTGCGGCGCGGAACGTGGCCAGTGGATGTCTGATTTTTTACGCAGCCCTACTCGTTCAATGACTTCGAGCGAGTAGCCAAACAACCTCACACGTCAATTGAGCCACTTACACCATCAGCCTGCTTCTGACCGGTTTTTGACCTTCATCTATAGGTTGAATTTTCCTAAGCGAAGAGTGAGCAAATGCGCGGTCAGTAGCCAGTAATAGCGCGTCGATTCAGCGTGCTGGTTCACGTGACGGTTTAGAAACCATGCGAGATGCTTTCGCTGCCAGGTCCATGGATTATCTTTGTGCAAGCGATTAGAGATCTCCGCTTGAATGGTCTTTGCTTGGCGTAGGTGACGTTCGCGAATGGCATGCGACCCGGTGAGAAGATCCGCCAGGAACAGCGCCATGTCGAATGTTTTGCTCGTGCTCGATCATCGTTATAAGCCGATACCACGTCGAGACGACCATGCCCCGGTTCGTCGCTGATTTGTGTGCAGGCCTGCAGATGAAGGATGGGCGGGCAGGGCGGACGATTGCCCGTGAAAATCGAGGTGGTTTTCGGCTGGTATCCATAAGATTTGGCGGAATCCGACGGAGCGCCAAAACGAAAAAACCCGCCAGAAGGCGGGTTTTTCGGGGGTTCCAGAGATTTTGAAAGCCTTCTCTGGAACCTTGTATGGTGCCGGCACCAGGAGTCGAACCCGGGACCTACTGATTACAAGTCAGTTGCTCTACCAACTGAGCTATACCGGCGTGTTAGGGCGACGATTATAGCGATTGGAAAGGTTCTGTAAACCCCTGAATTCTGACTATTTTTGCAAAGTCGGAGGTTTCTTGCGATCAGGCTGTCTTGGGCACGTTTTCACAGGTTGCAAGCCTGTGGAAAAACACACGCTGAAAAAGCCATTAAATTGACTGTCTACCGTCCATCTAAAAAGCCGAGCATAAAAACAGCAAAATAATGACACTTCAAACCCTTTGTCACAGAATGCCCCCAATAAGGGCGCCTATAAAAAGACCTGCGGCAAGTGCCCGCACTTGCTGACCTTCACGTCTTTAAGCTGCGTCGTGAGGAGCAGGCTATGAGCCTAAGCAAAGAAATTCTGGCGTTGTTTGGCAAAGACGTTACCCATGATGCCGACGGCATCAATGCAAGAATGCACTTTTTCGGCAGTGTTCCTGACGAAAGTATTTACCAACAGCCCCTCAATGCCCCGGAGCTGCGCCCTAAAATAGTGGCGTTGGTGTCTATCAATGGCGGTGTGGGCCGCAGCACTCTGGTCACGGCCTTGAGCAGTGGGTTGCAGCGCCTGGGTGAGTCGGTGGTGGCGCTGGACCTGGACCCGCAGAATGCCTTGCATCATCACTTTGGGGTCAGTTCCACCTTGCCCGGCATCGGCCGCACCAGTCTGGAGCATGGGCAATGGGCGCCCTTGCAGCAGTTGGGCTTTGCCGGTTGCCAGGTGATGACCTTCGGCGATATCGATATCCAGCAGCAGGAAAGCCTCGAGCGCTGGCTCAAGCAGGAGCCCGGTTGGCTGGCGCAGCGTCTTGGATGCCTGGGGCTCAGCGAGCGGCACACGGTGATCATCGATACGCCCGCGGGTAATAACGTCTATTTCCATCAAGCGTTGAGCGTTGCCGATGTGGTGCTGGTCATCGTGCAGGCGGACGCTGCTTGCCTTGGGACCCTGGATCATCTGGACCTGCTGCTCGCTCCGCACCTTGAGGGCGAGCGCCCGCCGGTTGTGCAGGTGGTGATTAACCAGGTGGATGAGAGTAACCCCTTCAGTCTGGACATGGTTGAGGCGTTCAAACATCGCTTGGGCAAAGACCCGTTGGAAGTTCATCGGGATATGGCCATCAACGAGGCGTTGGCCTACTCATCCGACCCGCTGGATAACGTGGCGAAACGGCTGGCCAGTGATGATATCAACGAGATTTGCCTGTGGCTGAAGGCGCCAAAACAGACCGCATAAAGCGCCCGTTATGCGCGTGGCGCCAGATGCTTATGCACAATCGGTTGGTAACAGCTGTCACGAAACAGCCATTTTGTGCAGCAGTTCTCAGCACGCTGCAACTGCCTGTTTTGTGTGCACTTTATTTTGTGAACAAAAAATGACCAGGCCGGCTTTGGGTGTGAAGTGCCGATATCTAGGGCCTCAGCAAAGTATTCATCAACAGAGTTATCCACAGGGTGCTTGTAGGATTTTTTGCCCTTTATTCGCGCTCAGCCAGCACCATCAGGTTGCGAGGGGTCAACGATGGTTCGCAGAAGCTGCCGACCTCGACGTTGTAGCCCTGTTCCACCATGAACAGTGCCCGGTCCAATACCAACCACAGTTCCAATGGGCGTCGAAACAAGCCTCTCACTAACTCAAGGTTGCGCACCTCGGCCAGGCGTTGCCAGCCGTGGGCTTCCAGGGCCGGCCAGTTCTGCTCGCCTGTGGATAAGCCCTTGAGGCTTGCCAGTTCCTGGCAATAGTCGGCAAAGGGTTTATCCAGCCAACTGGCGGGCAGGGAAGGTGTTGGCAGGTAGTCGTCGCAGCCACGCAGTTGCCGTTGCAGTTGGTCAAAGCCCAGGCGGCGGGCCATGGAGGTGTCCCGTTGTTGGCGTACACGGTTGCCGGCGGTGACGGTTTCGCTCAGTGGCAGGCCCAGGTCCTCAATCGACAGTTGCAGCAAGGAGGCACGCCCGGCGGCGGAGAGGGGTTGATAACGGTCGGCGGTGATGCGGTTGTAGCAGCAGGGCGCCAGGGCCAGTTGTTTGCAGCCGGCGGCGCTGGCCAGTTGTAGCAGGCGCACATGCAGGTCGCCGCAGGCATGCAGGGCGACCGGCGTGTGTTCGGGCTGGATCGCGACATCCGCCATCACGTCTTGCAGATGATGGGTTGCGGGCAGGTCGTGGCGATCACTCAAGGCTTGGCCGGAGGCGAGCAGGGCGGGGTCATATTCCAGGCAAGTCAACCGTTGGCCGGGTTGCAGCAGGCGGCGGCCTAGGTGGCCTTTGCCGGCGCACCAGTCCAACCAGTGGGCAGGCGTTTGGGTAAAAGTCAGTGCGGCGCCGAAGGCTTCGATCTGTTGCCATTTGCGCCCTGGCACGTCGACATTCAAACGATGGCGAGCGGGCTCAAGGGTGTGCGTGGGTAACTTATCCACAGTAGCGAGGCGCAGCGCGTGAGCGGCCAGCTGTGGAAAAGGTGTGGGCGCGGGCAGGTCGTGGGGTTGGTTGTGACTGGCTTCAGCTTCGGCCAGCGAACGCTTGCGCAGCCACTGGGATAACTCGGGATGCTCGGTTTCCCAGGGCAGCTGCAACTGAGTAAAGGGCCGTGGTCGCCACAGCCCTTGGTACTCGATCAGGAATGCATCCAGTGCCTGGAAGCGTGCCTCAACGTCCTTGGCATGCATCGACGCGCAGCCATTTTTCCAGCAGTTTGAAGCCGCGCACCAGCACGTAGGCCATCAGCAGGTAGAACAACCCTGCGGCGAAGAAAATCTCCACCGGCAAGTAAGTGCGGGCAATGATGGTGCGCGCCATGCCGGTCAGTTCCAGCAGGGTCACGGTACTGGCCAGGGCGCTGGCCTTGAGCATCAGGATCACTTCGTTGCTGTAGGCCGGCAGGCCGATGCGCGAGGCGCGTGGCAGGATAATGTAGAACAGCGTCTTGGGCTTGGACATGCCCAGGGCCCGCGCTGCTTCGATTTCGCCCGGCGGAATGGCCTGGATCGCACCGCGCAGGATCTCGGCAATGTAGGCGGCGGTGTGCAGGGTCATGGTGGCGGTGGCGCACCAGAACGGGTCGCGCAGGTACGGCCACATGAAGCTGTTGCGCACGGCGTCGAACTGCGCCAGGCCGTAATACACCAGGAACAACTGCACCAGCAGCGGCGTGCCACGGAAGAAGAAAATATAGCCGTAGGGCAGGGCGCTCACGTACCAGCGGCGCGAAGAGCGGGCGATGCCCAGAGGGATCGCCAGCAGCAGGCCGGCGATCACGGCGATTGCCACCAGCTCCAGGGTCAGGGTTGCGCCCTGGGCCAACTTCGGCAGCCACTTGATGATCACGGCCCAGTTCAGGCCCAGGTCAAAGTGCGATAGCCAGCTGTAGTCGCCGCTCATTGGGTGCTCCTTGCAAAGCCGCGGGCGGCGCGTTTTTCCAGGAAGTGCATGCTGGTCATCGCCAGTACGGTCAGGCCCAGGTACATGAAGGCGGCGACCATGAAGAAGGTGAAGGGTTGCTTGGTCACGGTCACGCCGATCTGCGCGTGGCGCATGATTTCTTCCAGGCCGATCACCGACACCAGCGCGGTGTCTTTCATCAGGATCATGAACAGGTTACCCAGGCCCGGCAGGGCGATGCGCCACATCTGCGGCATGATCAGCCGGGTGAAAATCCGAAACTTCGACAGCCCCAACGCCACACCGGCTTCGCGGTGGCCCTTGGGAATGGCGAGGATCGCGCCGCGGAACACTTCCGTTGCATAGGCGCCGAAGCACAGGCCCAGGGCGATGACGCCGGCGGCGAAGGCACTCAGCGACAGGTCGGGGTTGCCGAAGAACTCACCGAGCGCACGCATCAGGTTGACGGTGCCAAAGTAAATCAGCAGCACCCACAGTAATTCCGGAATACCGCGAACGATGGTCGAATACGCACCGCCCAGCCATTGCAGTGGCTTGTACGGGGAGGTCTTGGCCAAGGCGCCGGCAAGGCCGAGCACCAGCCCCAGGCACAGGGCCGTGAGCGCCAGTTTGACGGTCATCAGCGCGCCGGCGGCAAGGGCCGGGCCGAATCCGTAGAGATCGAAATTCATGGTGTTTTCATATCGCGGCAGGCATTGCTAAAAGCCAGCGCGCTCGCAGGAGCGCGCCGGGCAGGCCGTTCAGATCATTCGATGCTGAACGGGAAGTACTTGTCGTTGATCTTCTTGTAGGTGCCGTCTGCCTTGATCTCTGCCAGGGCTTTGTTCAGGCGCTCGCGCAGCGGGTCGCCTTTGCGTACGGCGATACCGATCTTGTCGCTTTCTACCACCGGGTCGCCTTTGAATTCATAGGCCGAACCGTCTTTGCTCTTGAGCCATTCGTACTGCACGTACTTGTCAGCCAGGATGCCGTCGAGGCGACCGGAGGTCAGGTCGAGGTAGGCGTTTTCCTGCGTGTCGTAGAGCTTGGCTTCGGTGTCCGGCAGCTTGTCTTCCAGGTAGGTACCGGCCAGCGTTGCGCGCTGTGCACCGATCACCTTGCCTTTGAGGTAAGTGGCGTCGGTCTTGAAATCCGCAGTGGCTTTGGGCGCAATGAACTGCAGCTTGTTGGAGTAGTACGGGTCGGTGAAGTCAACCGCCTGCTTGCGCTCGTCGGTGATCGACAGCGAGGACACCAGGAAGTCGAACTTCTTGGCGTTCAGGGCCGGGATGATGCCGTCCCAGTCGGACACATACACTTCGCACTTCTCGACTTTCATCTTGGCGCACAGGGCGTCGCCGATGTCCTTGTCGAAGCCGACAACGTTGCCGCTGGCGTCTTTATTGTTGAACGGCGGGTAGGCCGCTTCGATCCCCATCTTCAAGGTTTCTGCCATGGCCGTGGCGCTGAACGCCATCGAGACGGCCGCGGCCAGAAGGAATTTCTTATAGGTCTGCATGCATGTTGCTCCGTTAGCGGTTGCTGGACATGAATTGTTTGCAGCGCGCCGAAAGCGGGTTTTCAAATACCTGCTGTGGCGATCCTTGCTCTTCGACCAGGCCCTGGTGCAAAAACACCACTTCGCTGGATACCTGGCGGGCGAAGCCCATTTCGTGGGTGACCAGCAGCATGGTGCGGCCTTCTTCGGCCAGCGCGCGGATCACATTAAGTACTTCCTGGACCATTTCCGGGTCAAGCGCCGACGTCGGTTCGTCGAACAGGATGACTTTAGGCTGCATCGCCAGGGTACGCGCAATCGCTGCGCGTTGTTGTTGGCCGCCAGAGAGTTGCGCAGGGTAGGCGTGGCGCTTGTCGGCGATACCAACCTTGGCCAGCAGGGCCTCGGCCACTTCTATCGCTTCGGCCCTGCTCTGGCCGAGCACGCGCCGAGGAGCCTCGATGATGTTGTCGAGGATGCTCATGTGCGGCCACAGGTTAAAGTTTTGAAACACAAACCCGATTTCGCTGCGCAGGCGGTTGATCTGCTTGCCGTCGGCGGCCATCAGTTCGCCGTTTTTCGCGGCCTTTAGCTTGAGTTCTTCGCCGGCCACCAGTATCTGGCCCTGGTGCGGGTTTTCCAGCAGGTTGATGCAGCGCAGGAAAGTGGACTTGCCGGAACCGGAGGAACCCAGGATCGAGATCACATCGCCGTCGCGAGCGGTCAGCGAGATACCTTTGAGTACCTCAAGCTCACCATAGCGTTTATGCAAGTTGCGGATTTCAAGCGCGGGCGTGGCCTCGGCCATGTGCGGTCCTCATTGTGTTCGTTGCGATCTTCGCTGTTGGGCCGCCTTCCTGGCGAGGCGCCAAGCTAGCATAGCGTTTGGATGACAGCCAACAGCGCTGCGGACGGTTAACCGGTGGTCTGCGGCAGGGTGTCGCATCGGCGCAGCAGTGTGTCGCGCCATCAACAGCCTACAGACGTTTGACCCGGAAAGATCCACAGGCTTCGCGTAAAAAAGGGCGCGATGGTGCCAGCTTTGGCCGGGTGTTGGAAGGGTTAACCGGGCAAACGGTCCATATCAGCCCGGTTATGGGGCGTCACGTACTTTTTGTGTGTGTTTTTGGTGCGTCGCAATGCCATGAATGTGAGTCGCACGGTAACGCTATAGCGGAATGCCATTGTTCTCAATGACTTGCGATGAGTAGTGAATTGTCCTACAGCCCCCGCCAACTGTGGTTCTGAAATATTTTGGCGCAAATCTTGCGTAAAAAATAAAGAACGCCCTGTTGGATTCTTTTCACGAGAAAGGCTGCAAGCCGGGCGAACCGTTTTCGCAATTCCTCGCAAAGGTGTGTCAATGAGTAGTACGCAAAGCTCCAATGACCTCGAACAGGGGCTCAAACCGCGTCACGTCACCATGCTGTCGATTGCCGGTGTCATCGGCGCCGGTTTGTTTGTCGGCTCCGGCCATGCGATCGCTGCTGCCGGCCCGGCTGTGCTGTTGGCCTATGCAGCCGCCGGTACGCTGGTAGTCCTGGTGATGCGCATGCTGGCCGAGATGGCCGTTGCGTCACCGGATACCGGTTCGTTCTCTACCTATGCCGACCGGGCAATCGGCCACTGGGCCGGTTTCACCATTGGCTGGCTCTACTGGTGGTTCTGGGTGCTGGTGATTCCGCTGGAAGCCAACGCGGCGGCGACCATCCTGCACGCCTGGTTCCCCGACGTGGCGATCTGGGTGTTCACCCTGGTCATTACCTTGCTGCTCACCGCAACCAACTTGTTCAGCGTGAAGAACTACGGCGAGTTCGAGTTCTGGTTTGCGCTGATCAAGGTCGTAGCGATCGTGGGCTTTGTGATCCTCGGCCTGGCCGCGATCTTCGGCTTCTTGCCCACCAGCCAGGTCAGCGGTGTTTCGCACCTGTTCGATACCCAAGGGTTCATGCCCAACGGCATGGGTGCCGTATTGGCGGCGATCCTGACCACCATGTTCTCGTTCATGGGCACCGAGATTGTCACCATCGCCGCAGCCGAATCGAAGAACCCGGGCCAGCAAATCACCAAGGCCACCAACTCGGTGATCTGGCGGATTGGTTTGTTCTACCTGTTGTCGATCTTCATCGTGGTGTCCCTGGTGCCTTGGAACGATCCGACCCTGGCTGCCGTAGGCTCCTACCAGACCGTGCTGGAGCGCATGGGCATTCCGAACGCCAAGCTGATTGTCGACCTGGTGGTGCTGGTTGCCGTGACCAGCTGCCTCAACTCGGCGCTGTACACCGCGTCGCGCATGCTGTTCTCCCTGGGCCGTCGCGGTGACGCACCGGCCGTGGCCAAGCGCACCAACAAGAGCGGCACGCCTTACTGGGCGGTGTTGCTGTCTACCGGCGCCGCGTTCCTGGCGGTATTCGCCAACTACGTCGCTCCGGCGGCGGTGTTCGAATTCCTGCTGGCCAGCTCCGGCGCCATTGCGTTGCTGGTGTACCTGGTGATTGCGGTGTCGCAACTGCGCATGCGCCAGAAGCGTGCGGCAGCGGGCGAGAAGATCGTCTTCAAGATGTGGCTGTTCCCAGGCCTGACGTACGCAGTGATGGTGTTTATCGTCGGTACGTTGACCATCATGCTGTTCCAGGAAGCGCACCGGGTCGAGATCATCGCCACCGGGGTTCTGAGCTTGCTGGTGGTATTGGCGGGGTTGGTGGTGGCGAGCCGTCGCAAGGCCCAAAGAGTGGGGGCTGCGGCGCTTAACTGACGAGAGACGGTGGTAATGCACCGCGCAACAATGTGGGAGCCGGGCTTGCCAGTCAGTTAAGACAGAATCGGTAACTGTGGCGAGGGAGCTTGCTCCCGCTGGGGCGCGAAGCGGCCCCCAAAATGGGACTGCTACGCAGTCCAACGGGAGCAAGCTCCCTCGCCACAAGTCACTGGTTGTCTTCTCGGGCTCTTAA
>NZ_WKFA01000081.1:0-20455 GCF_021605325.1 Pseudomonas sp. PA-7-1E | reverse complement strand
CTGTACAAGCGCACGCAAATACCCGGTTCAACCCGGCCGCAACGGCCTTTACGCTGGTTGGCGCTGGCCTGGGAAATCGCCTCGATCGGCAGGCGCTGCACCTTGGCGCGGTAGCTGTAGCGGCTGATGCGTGCCGTGCCGCTGTCGATCACATAGCGAATGCCCGGCACCGTCAGCGAGGTTTCCGCAACGTTGGTCGCCAGTACCACGCGCCGGCCTGGGTGGGACTGGAAAATGCGCTGTTGCTCGGCCGGTGACAGCCGTGCGTACAACGGCAAAATCTCGGTGTGCTTGAGCTGGGCCTTGCGCAGCATGTCGGCCGCATCACGAATCTCGCGCTCGCCGGGCAGGAACACCAACACGTCGCCAGGACTGCGCCGTTCGCTGCGCTCATAGGCGGCGATTTCATCAAGGGTGGCAAGGATCGCCTGGTCGACGGTCAGGTCGTCCTCGACGCGGTTGCCCTCCTCGTCCTGTTCCAGGGTGAGTGGGCGATACCAGGTGTCCACCGGGAAGGTACGGCCCGACACCTCGACAATCGGCGCATCGTCGAAGTGCTTGGAAAAGCGCTCCAGGTCGATGGTGGCCGAGGTGATGATGACTTTCAGGTCGGGGCGACGCGGCAACAGGGTCTTGAGGTAGCCGAGCAGGAAATCGATGTTCAGGCTGCGTTCGTGGGCTTCGTCGACGATGATCGTGTCGTAGCGCTCGAGGTAGCGGTCGTTCTGGGTTTCGGCCAGCAGGATGCCGTCGGTCATCAGCTTGATCAGGGTGTTGGAGTCACTCTGGTCTTCGAAGCGCACTTGGTAACCGACCAGCGCACCTAATGGCGTGGCCAGCTCTTCAGCGACACGGCTGGCGACACTGCGCGCTGCGATCCGGCGTGGCTGGGTGTGGCCGATCAGGCCGAACTGGCCGCGGCCGATTTCCAGGCAGATTTTAGGCAACTGCGTGGTTTTACCCGAACCGGTCTCACCGGCGATGATCAGTACTTGGTGCTTGTTCAGCGCGTCCTTGATCTCATCGCGCTTGGCGGCAATCGGCAGGCTGTCGTCGTAGCGAATCACCGGCAGGCTGGCGCGCCGCGCCGTGACCTGCGCGCACGATGCCTGCATGCGCGCCACCCACTGCGCCAACTTGTCCTCGTCGGGCTTCTTGCGCAGCTCAAGCAACTGCCGGCGCAAGCGGTGGCGGTCGGCGAGCATGGCGTGATCGAGGGTTTTGAGCAGTTGGTCGATGGTGGGTGCTTGGTCAGTCATCAGGTGCGTTTGGGTCGTCTATTTATGCAGGGGGCGGATTGTCGCAGAAAAGCGGCTGCTAGCGGCAAGCTTCAAGCAGCAAGTAAGGGCAGACCTACTTTCACTTGCCCCTTGCAGCTTGCAGCTTATGGCTGCTCTTTCCTCTTATAAGGGAACACGTCGATCACCTTGCCGGCACGAATCGCGTCCTGCAGGCCCTTCCAGTAGTCAGCGTTGTACAACTCGCCATGCAGCTCATCGAACAACCGGCGCTGCCCGGCGTCGGCAAACAGGAACGGCGGGAACTCTTCGGGGAACACATCCAGCGGGCCGATGGAATACCAGGGCTCGGAGGCCATTTCATCCTCGGGGGTGCGCGGCGCGGGAATATGGCGGAAGTTGGCTTCGGTGAGAAAGCAGATTTCGTCGTAGTCGTAGAACACCACGCGGCCGTGGCGGGTGACGCCAAAGTTCTTCAGCAACATGTCGCCGGGGAAGATATTCGCCGCCGCCAGTTGCTTGATCGCCAGGCCGTAATCCTCCAATGCTTCGCGCACCTGGGCGGGGTTGGCGTTGTCGAGGTAGAGGTTGAGCGGGGTCATGCGTCGCTCGGTCCAGCAGTGGCGGATGAGCACGGTGTCGCCCTCCACTTCGACGGTACCGGCGGCGACTTCCAGCAGCTCGGCCAGGCACTCGGGCTCGAACTTGCTCAAGGGGAAGCGGAAGTCGGCGAACTCCTGGGTGTCGGCCATGCGCCCTACCCGGTCGACGCTTTTCACCAGGCGGTACTTTTCGATCACCGTGGCGCGGTTGACGTTTTTTGACGGCGAGAAGCGGTCCTTGATGATCTTGAACACCGTATTGAAACCCGGCAGCGTGAACACGCTCATGACCATGCCGCGCACGCCGGGGGCCATGATGAACTGGTCGTCGGTGGTGGCCAGGTGGTTGATCAGCGCGCGGTAGAACTCGGATTTGCCGTGCTTGTAGAAACCGATGGAGGTGTACAACTCGGCAATGTGCTTGCCCGGCAGGATGCGCTTGAGAAAGCCGATGAATTCCGCTGGCACGGGTACATCGACCATGAAATAGGAACGGGTGAACGAGAAGATGATCGACACGTCGGCTTCGTCAGTGATCAACGCATCGATCTGGATGCCACGCCCTTCGCGGTGCAGCAGCGGAATCACCAACGGCCATTGTTCGTCGCGGGTGTAGATACGCCCCACGAGGTAGGCGCCTTTGTTGCGGTACAGCACTGAGGAAAACAACTCGACCTTGAGGTCCGGGTCCTTGCATACCCAATCCGGCAGGTTTTCCCGCAACTGGGCTTCGAGGCGGCGCAGGTCGGCGGGCAGGTCGGCGTAGGGCTCGCTGAAGCTGTAGTCAGAGAAGACCTGCGCCAGCATGTCCGCTATTTTACCGGCCGGCGTGTAGATACGGGTTTGCGCCGCCCGCGCCCGACGCAGGCTAGGCCGGGTGGTATGGATGAACATGCAGCCGTCACTGATCAGGTCATGGCTGAACAGGCCGCAGAAGATCGAGTTGTACCAGGTCTCCGACAGCTCATCGTCAAAGCGCAGGTCGATCAAGCCAATATAAGCGCTTTTTACCAAGGGCCACTGGCCGATGTCCTGCAATCCAGCAGGGTCGAAACTGGCGCGCAGACGAGTAGTCACCTCAGCGACTTTCTCCTCATACAGGTTGATGCGCGCCGCCGACGCGGCCTGCCCCTGCTGCCACTGGGCCTTCTCGAAACGCTCACGGGCGCCATCGGTGATCTGGCGGAAGTGCTCACGGTAATCGTCGAAACCGTCAAGGATCATCCGGGCGATAGCGAGGGCGGACTGCGACATGCGGGAAACCTCGAACGGGTATCTGGAAGCCCAGAGCTTAGCCAGTGAACCGAGGCAGGAGAAGAATGATTTTGCACGGGGGCAAACTGACTGCAATTAGCCATTGTGCCGACCTGCCCGCTGGGCAACACTTCTGCGCCCGATTGGCATAGGAGTTTTCCGTGAGACCTGTTGACACCCTGTATCTGCTGGGGCTGGCTGCCATCTGGGGCGCGAGTTTCCTGTTCATGCGCATCATCGCGCCGGAAATCGGCACGGTGCCCACCGCGTTTTTCCGCGTGTCGATTGCCGCCGCGGGTTTACTGGTGATCCTGGCGATGCTGCGCGTGAACTGGGATTTCCAGGGCAAGTTCAAGACGGTCCTGCTGCTGGGCGTGATCAACTCGGGGATTCCCGCGACGATGTACTCGGTGGCGGCGCAGGTACTGCCGGCGGGTTATTCGGCGATTTTCAACGCCACTACACCGCTGATGGGTGTGCTGATCGGCGGGTTGTTTTTCAGCGAACGCCTGACGCCGGCAAAAATAGCGGGTGTGGCCTTGGGTCTGCTTGGTGTTGCCGTGCTCACCCGCGCAGGGCCGGTGGCATTTGATCTGGAACTGTTAATAGGCGCATTAGCATGCCTGCTGGCGACCACCTGCTATGGCTTCGCCGGTTTCCTGGCGCGACGCTGGCTGGATCAGCGCGGCGGGTTGGACAGTCGTCTCTCTGCCTTGGGCAGTATGCTGGGTGCTACGTTGTTTTTGCTGCCGTTCTTCGCCTTCAGCGCCATCACCCAGCCACCGGCGAGTTGGGGCGGCTGGCAGGTGTGGGTGTCGCTGCTCGGATTGGGGCTGGTATGTACGGCGTTCGCCTACATCCTGTACTTCCGCCTGCTGTCATCCATCGGCCCGGTCAAGTCAATGACCGTGACCTTCATGATTCCGCCGTTCGGCGTGTTGTGGGGGGCGTTGTTGTTGGATGAACCGCTGTCCATGGCTCATCTGTATGGTGGTGTATTGATTGCCGGGGCGTTGTGGTTGGTGTTGCGCCCGCAAAAACTGTAGGAGCGCCCCTGTGGCGAGGGAGCTTGCTCCCGCTCGACTGCGTAGCAGTCGCAAGCTCCTGGGGGCGCTTCGCACCCCAGCGCAAGCAAGCTTGCTCGCCACCGCTAGCTCGCTCCTACAGGGGTGGTTTCTAGCTCTTACGGAACACGAAGACCAAGCCGACGATGATCAACGCCATTCCCAGCACGCTCAACAGCGCCAGGCGGTTACCGAAGATCAGGTAGTCCATCACCGCGGTCACCGCCGGCACCAGATAGAACAAACTGGTGACATTCACCAGGTTGCCGCGGGCAATCAGCCGATACAGCAACAGCGTCGCCAGCACCGACACCACCAAGCCCATCCACAGCACCGGCAGGTAAAAGCCTGCACTGTGCTCGAAGTGGAACGGCTGGAACGGCACGAACACTCCGCACAGCAACAGCCCGGCCAAGTATTGCAGTGGCAGCGTGCCCAAAGGATTGTCGGTGATGCGCTTTTGCATGATCGAGCCAAACGTCATGCTCGCCAGCGCCAGCAGCCCGAACAGCATCCCCGCCAGGGACATGCCCGCCAGCCCGATGCCCTGATACACCACCATAATCAAGCCAGCCAGCCCCAACCCCAGGCCGAACAGCCGGCGCCAGGAGCGTTGGCGCTCCATCAGTACCACGGTAAGGATCGGCTGCACGCCCATGATGGTCGCCATCACCCCAGGGGTGACGTTGAGGTCCAGGGCCAGCAGATAGAAGATCTGATAGGCCCCCAGCAAAACCAGGCCCGTCGCCGCCGCATACAGCAGCGGCTTGCCGGGACGTGGCAGCTTCAACTTGAGGAGCGGGACCAGCACTACCAACCCCATCAGGGCAATGGCAAACCGGATCAACAGAAAGGCAAAGGGCGACGCATGGGCCAGGCCCAACTTGGAGAAGATCGCCCCGCTGCTCCACAGCAAGACAAACACGCTCGTCGAGGCCGCCGCGGCCACGGATTGTTTCGAAAGCACAGACATGGTTACCACCTGTTATCAGGCAAAAAAGCCGACTCAGTAAAAAACTGAATTTCAGTAGGTTTTTTCAGGCAGGCACGGGCAACAGCGAATCGCTGATCAGCCCGAAATGCCAACACCCGGCGGTGATACGACTGCGTACACCGGCGTGCTACTGACAGGTGGGGGGTAATGACTGATCTGCGCAGGCTGCTTGCCACGGCACGGCACGACCACGGCGTTGACCGCTGAATCGACTACCGCTATGCGCTGGGAAGCTGGCATGTGCTGATCTTTTTGAAGGGATATAAAGACGCGACGACTATAACCAGCCGCAAACATACTTTGCAATCCTTTCCCCCTTGCCTTGTACATGGAGGCGTTTTCATGCCCTGGAACCTGGCCACTCGCTATAATGCCGCCCGGATTTTTCGAAGGATTTCACATGATTGCTTTGCCCTGGCTGTACCTCACCCTACTTTCCATTGGCTATGTCGTGGCTTTGATCTACGGCCAACTGGGCGTACTGGCGGCGGTCTCCATCGCACTGCTGCTGGTGGCCGGGTACGCCGTGCGCCAGCAACGCAACCCTTGGGCACGCTACTTGGGCCAAGGCTTGTTTATCGTACTGGCCCTGGGCCTGGTGATGCACTGGCTGCCGGGTTTCTATAACGGCCGCGGTATTGCGCCCCAGCGTTTAACTCCGGACTCAGTGCCCTTCTCGATGTACCTGAACCAGGACAAGCCCCTGATAGGCTTCTGGCTGTTGCTGGCCTGCCCGTGGATTGTGGCGCGACGCTCATTGCGCCTGTCGATCTGCGTCACCGCCCTGGCACTGACCCTGACCGCCATCGTCGCACTGGGTGGTGCCGCACTGATGGGAATGATCAGTTGGGCGCCGAAATGGCCGGACCAGGCATGGCTGTGGGTACTCAATAACCTGCTGCTGGTGACGCTGGTGGAAGAAGCGCTGTTTCGTGGCTATGTTCAGGGCGGCCTGAGCCAACGTTTCAAACACTTGCCCTACGGCGAGAACCTTGCGCTGCTGCTGGCTTCGCTGTTATTCGGCCTGATGCATTTCGGTGCGGGTTGGCAATGGGTGACGCTGGCCAGTATTGCCGGGGTCGGTTACGGCCTGGCGTATCGCTTTGGCGGGCTCGGCGCAGCGATTGCCACGCATTTTGGCTTGAATCTGCTGCACTTCGGCTTGTTCACCTACCCAATGCTGGCCAGCTAAGCCTGCCCGACTGTAAGAACGAGCTGTTGTGGCGACGGAGCTTGCTCCCGCTCGGGTGCGTAGCGCCCGCAAGTTGTTTGGGGCCGCTTCGCAGCCCAGCGGGAGCAAGCTCCCTCGCCACAGTCGGCACTCTGCTCCCAGGATTGTTGCAAAAATAAGTTAAATAAATGCCCAGCATGGCCGATAACCCCTGAAAGCCTTGCGGATTGAACAATCATGCGTAATAACCAACCCGTTACCCAGCGCGAACGTACCTTCCCTGCTCAGCAACGGTTGATCTCCACCACAGATGCCAAGGGTGTCATTACCTACTGCAACGACGCGTTTGTCGAAATCAGTGGGTTCACCCGCGAAGAACTGGTCCGTGCTCCGCACAACCTGGTGCGTCACCCGGATGTGCCCTCGGCGGTGTTCGCACACATGTGGTCCACGCTCAAACAAGGCTTGCCATGGATGGGCATTGTCAAGAATCGCTGCAAGACCGGCGACCACTACTGGGTTAACGCCTATGTAACACCGGTATTCGACGGTAACCAGGTGATCGGCTACGAATCGGTGCGCATCAAGCCCACCGCCGAGCAGATCCGCCGGGCCGAGGCGCTTTATCAACGCATCAACCAGGGCAAGTCGGCGATTCCCCAGCGCGACAAATGGCTGCCGGTGCTGCAGGACTGGCTGCCGTTTATCCTGGTCAGCCAACTGAGCTTCATGATCGGCGCCACCCTCACCTCCCAGTGGGGCTTTGCCTTGGCGGCAGCGTTGTCCGTGCCGTTGGGCCTGCTGGGGCTGAGCTGGCAACAGCGCGGCCTCAAGCGCTTGCTGCGCCTGGCCGAGCAGACCACGTCCGACCCGCTGATTGCGCAGATGTACACCGACAGCCGTGGCGCCCAGGCCCGACTGGAAATGTCGATTCTCAGCCAGGAAGCGCGTCTGAAGACCTGCCTGACCCGCTTGCAGGACACTGCCGAGCACCTCAACGATCAGGCGGCACAGTCCAACACCCTGGCGCACAGCAGCTCCAGCGGCCTGGAACGTCAGCGTGTGGAAACCGAACAGGTGGCCACCGCCGTCAACCAGATGGCTGCAACCACCCAGGAAGTCGCCAGCCACGTGCAGCGCACCGCCGACGCCACCCAGGAAGCCAACCGCCTGACCGGTCGCGGCCGCGATATCGCCGGGGAAACCCGCGAGGCGATTCAGCGGCTTTCGGCCGCCGTTGGCGAGACCGGCGTGACCGTCACTCAACTGGCCAAGGACAGCGATGAAATTGGCGGCGTTGTCGATGTAATCAAGGGCATCGCCGACCAGACCAACTTGCTGGCACTCAACGCCGCTATCGAAGCCGCGCGTGCCGGTGAGATGGGCCGTGGTTTTGCGGTGGTCGCCGATGAAGTGCGCCAACTGGCGCAGCGTACGGCCGAATCCACCGGGCAGATCCATGCCCTGATCGCCAAGCTGCAACACACGGCGGCCGCGGCCGTGCAAACCATGGACGCCGGGCACCGCCAGGCCGAAGAAGGTGTGGCGCGGGTGATGGAAGCGGACCAGGCATTGGTGGGTATCAGCGAGGCGGTGGCCAATATCACCGACATGACCACCCAGATTGCCGCGGCCACCGAAGAGCAAAGCGCCGTGGCCGAGGAGATCAGCCGTAACATCAGCACTATTGCGCTGTTGGCAGACCAGACCTCAGAGCAGGCGATGAACTCGGCGCAGTTGAGTGAAGAACTGACTCATACGGCGAATACTCAGTACTCGCTGGTGGAGCGTTTTAACCGGTAGAACTTCAAGGGCTCACTTTCTCCAACAAGTGAGCCCCTTGCAGATGGCTATCACTCATCATCTTTTTATCACCAAGCATTCTATAAAACTGTCAATTCTCACAGTTAACCTTTGAACGCCTCCCTCCTTATAGTGTGAACCTGTCAAACAGGAGCACACCGCCATGTCCCGACCTGCCGATTCAAATAGCGCCCTGCATCCCTTCCCAAAAACCATGGGGCGTGTGCAATGGACTGAAAAATCATCGAACAACGAAAGAACATTGGAAGGCTGGGCTCTCCCACTGCACCTATCCGAATACAATAATCAGTATTGGGTCAAGTTGACGCTCCAGTCCCCAGACACTCAACAATCACTGTTACTGAAAATACCTTGCGACTCCATAAGTACATCACCTAACAAATCAATCAAGCAAAACCCGGAAGCCTTCACCCACCTGTACATTCAAGGTGCAAACAATAACGCACCTGAAACGGAAGAACGTATTAAACCTGTCGGCGACATTGAAGTAACCGTTGACGAAAGCACAGGGAACACAACGCTGAATTTCGAAGGTTCTTTCACTGACACAGCATCGGAATTACGCGAAATAAAATGCTGCTGTGAGTGGCCTGGAACTACCCTTGCCTCACAACATTCGATCTTTAAGTGGACAGAAGGACAAACTCAATACAAAACGGAGGGCTGGCTGGCCTACTCCAGTTCAAGCAAGGCATGGTATCTGACCAGCGAGGAGGGAGAATGGGGTACGCCTCAATACCGTGAGTGGGCTATTTATATTTACTGCGACGATGAAAATGAACAGATCATCGATGAAACATTTAAAAACGGCGATGAGAAATCAAATTTTTACTATGCTCCCTTCGGCGGTGGCACCTATGAAGGCGAATACAATGTAACGCTTACACTGACTCAGCAGCCGTTGCGCTGCGAAGCCACCTTTAAAAATAAAATCCGCGACCGTGTAGAGATGACTAACGGCACGTTTCAGCCTATAAAAGACTGCCCGTAGCCACATCATTTTCACGGATGTTCGTACAGTGAGACCTCAACCCCCTGACAAACTTAAACCCACCCCGATATAAAGGAGATTTATAATGTCGACCGACCTCTACTCCTTGGAAAACCAAGAAAACTCCACGTCTAAAAATACGTTTACGTGGATTAAATGCAACGAAAGTACATCTGCGCAAAAAGTGTATTTTTACCACAACAAAGATAAAACGCAATGGGCTATCGAAGGATTAATAGGATCTTATAAGGATAGGAACCTGCTGGGTTATCATTTCAAGATCCCTTATGAAGAAGGGGATATAACTAAAACCTATAACCTCACAAGTGAATTTGGAGCTTACCACTCCACCGACTCTCCAGGTCATGAAACTCAAACTTACAGAGCTGAGGAGGCCGAAGTAACGATTAGCATCAATACGTTTACCGAAAGAGCAACAGGTTCTTTCAAAGCAACCTTTAGAGAACAGTCGGCCCACATGAATGTTACAGGTGATTTCGAAATGTACTATATTCAAAAAGAATACCTTTAAAAAAACTCATCACCTTTGCAACACCCAACCTCCTCACAAAGCGTCAGGCGAGAAAACCTGACGCTTTGATGGCCGCCGCCTCCAAATGCTGCTCATGACTGAACCCCGACGCCTTCAACGGCTTCAAATCATGATCCCCCGCCACCAGCCACATCACCTCAATGCTCGGCGATAACGCATACCCCTCCACCGCCGCTCGATTGCCCAAGGCATCACGCTCGCCCTGCACTATCAGCGTCGGCGTCGCAAGCGCAGCCAGATGCTCCACCCGAGGCTTTTGCGGCTTGCCCACCGCATAAAACGGATAGCCCAGGCACACCAACCCATCTGCGCCCAGCTCATCGGCCAACAAACTGGCCATGCGCCCGCCCATGGACTTGCCGCCAATCGCCAGTTTCCCAGCGACATGACGTCGCACCTGGTCATACACCTCACGCCACGCCTCCAGCAGTTTCGGCGCCGGATTCGGCGGGCGTTTGCCCCCGTCCAAGCGGCGCTGGGCCATGTACGGGAACTCGAAGCGCAACACGTTCACGCCATGCCCGGCAAGGCGTGCAGCCATGTCGTTCATGAATGCCGAGTCCATCGGTGCGCCAGCGCCGTGGGCCAGGATCAACGTGACCGGCTTATCCGAAGTCGTGCCCGTGGCGACATCCCACAACCAGCCATGTTCCCGTACACACTGCGCCCATTGATCCCCGTCAATACTGGCCTTGTGCTCTTTGCCCATGCTTGCCTCGCTTTTTAGTCTGCCTATAACTCCAGCCCAAGTGCCGCACTTGCTTGGGTTGAACCGTGGATGGGGAACCATGAACACTACTTTAAGTACCGCCTATAACTACAAGGTGGTCCGCCAATTCGCCATTATGACGGTGGTGTGGGGCATCGTCGGCATGGGGCTCGGGGTTTTTCTCGCGGCCCAATTGGTTTGGCCTGCGCTCAACTTCGATTTGCCCTGGACCAGCTTCGGCCGTCTGCGCCCATTGCACACCAATGCGGTGATTTTCGCGTTCGGTGGCTGTGCGCTGTTCGCCAGCTCCTTTTACTCGGTGCAACGCACCTGCCAGACGCAGCTGTTCGCGCCGAAAGTCGCCGCGTTCTGCTTCTGGGGCTGGCAGCTTGTGATCCTGCTGGCCGCCATCAGCCTGCCACTGGGCTACACCAGCTCAAAGGAATACGCCGAGCTGGAATGGCCCATCGACATCCTGATCACCATCGTCTGGGTCGCCTACGCCATCGTGTTCTTCGGCACGATCATGAAACGCAAGACCAAGCACATCTATGTGGGTAACTGGTTCTTCGGCGCGTTCATCATCACCGTGGCCATTTTGCATATCGTCAATAACCTGGAAATCCCGGTCAGCCTGACCAAGTCCTACTCGCTGTACGGCGGTGCGACGGATGCCATGGTGCAGTGGTGGTATGGGCACAACGCGGTAGGCTTTTTCCTGACTGCGGGTTTTCTGGGGATGATGTACTACTTCGTGCCCAAGCAGGCCGAACGCCCGGTGTATTCCTATCGATTGTCGATTGTGCACTTCTGGGCGCTGATCACCCTGTACATCTGGGCCGGCCCGCACCACTTGCACTACACCGCCTTGCCGGACTGGGCGCAGTCCCTGGGCATGGTGATGTCACTGGTGCTGCTGGCGCCAAGCTGGGGCGGCATGATCAACGGCATGATGACCCTCTCGGGTGCCTGGCATAAGTTGCGCAGCGACCCGATCCTGCGCTTCCTCGTCGTCTCCCTGGCCTTCTACGGCATGTCGACCTTCGAAGGCCCGATGATGGCGATCAAGACCGTCAACGCCCTCTCCCACTACACCGACTGGACCATCGGCCACGTACACGCCGGGGCGCTGGGCTGGGTGGCGATGATCTCCATCGGCGCGCTGTACCACATGATCCCGAAAGTCTTCGGTCGCGAGCAGATGTACAGCCTCGGCCTGATCAACGCGCACTTCTGGCTGGCCACCATCGGCACCGTGCTCTACATCGCCTCGATGTGGGTCAACGGCATCGCCCAGGGCCTGATGTGGCGTGCGGTCAACGAAGACGGCACCCTCACCTACTCCTTCGTCGAGACCCTGGTGGCCAGCCACCCAGGCTTCATCGTGCGTCTGGTGGGCGGTGCGATCTTCCTCAGCGGCATGTTCCTGATGGCTTACAACACATGGCGCACCGTGCGTTCGGCGCAACCTGCCGAAGTCACCGCTGCCGCGCAGATGGCCTGAGGAGTCGATGATGAAACACGAAACGATTGAAAAGAACGTCGGCCTGTTGATGCTGCTGATGGTGCTCGCCGTGAGCATCGGTGGCCTGACGCAGATCGTCCCGCTGTTCTTCCAGGACGTGACCAACAAACCGGTCGAAGGCATGAAGCCCTACACCGCGCTGCAACTGGAAGGCCGCGACATCTACATCCGCGAAGGCTGCGTGCAGTGCCACTCGCAGATGATCCGCCCGTTCCGCGCCGAGACCGAGCGCTACGGCCACTACTCGGTGGCTGGCGAAAGCGTGTGGGACCACCCGTTCTTGTGGGGCTCCAAGCGTACCGGGCCGGACCTGGCCCGCGTCGGCGCGCGCTACTCGGACGACTGGCACCGCGCGCACTTGTACAACCCGCGCAACGTGGTGCCAGAGTCGAAAATGCCGGCCTACCCCTGGCTGGTCACCGCCGCCGTCGACAGCAGCCACACCGAGACCAAGTTGAAAGTGATGCGCACCCTCGGCGTGCCGTACACCGACGACGACATCAATGGCGCCGTCGCCAGCCTCAAGGGCAAGACCGAGATGGACGCGCTGGTTTCCTACCTGCAAGTGCTCGGCACTGCCATCAAGAGCAAGAGGTGAGCCATGGGATTTGAATTCGATGCAGGCACCATCCGCGGCCTTGGCACGCTGGTGGTCGCCATCGCCTTTATCGGCCTGTCGCTGTGGGTGTTCAACAACCGCCGCAACGCGGAATTCGAGCAGGCCCGCCTACTGCCGTTTGCCGATGAACCTTCCCCACCCGACGCTCAAGCAGAGCCAGCCACAAGGAGCACTCGGCCATGACTACGTTCTGGAGTACATGGATCTGCGTATTGACCCTGGGCAGCCTGATCGGCCTGACCTGGCTGTTGGTCGGCACCCGCAAGGGCGAGACCAAGGGCAGCGTCGACCAGACCATGGGCCACGCCTTCGACGGTATCGAGGAATACGACAACCCGCTGCCCCAGTGGTGGTTCATGTTGTTCGCCGGCACCCTGGTGTTTGCCGTCGGCTACCTGATCCTCTACCCGGGCCTGGGCAACTGGAAAGGCGTACTGCCGGGCTATGAAGACGGCTGGACCCAGACCAAGGAATGGGACAAGGAAATGGCCAAGGCCGACGCCAGGTTCGGGCCGATCTTCGCCAAGTTCGCGGCCATGCCGGTGGAAGAAGTCGCCAAGGACCCGCAAGCGTTGAAGATGGGCGGTCGCCTGTTTGCCTCCAACTGTGCGGTGTGCCACGGCTCGGACGCCAAGGGCGCCTATGGCTTCCCCAACCTGGCCGACAACAACTGGCGCTGGGGCGGTTCGGCCGAGGCCATCAAGGCCACCATCCTGAACGGTCGCCACGCGGCGATGCCGGCCTGGGGTGAAGTGCTGGGCGAGGACGGGGTGAAGAACGTCGCCGCCTACGTGCGTCACGACCTGGCCAAGCTGCCGTTGCCCGCCGACAACACCGCCGACCTGGCCGCCGGGCAAGCCGCCTTCAGCACCACTTGCGTGGCGTGTCATGGTCCGCAAGGTCACGGCGTGGAAGCCATGGGTGCGCCCAACCTGACCGAGCCTGCCGGCTTTATCTACGGCACCAGCCTGGCGCAGTTGCAGCAGACCATCCGCCATGGTCGCCAGGGCCAGATGCCGGCTCAGGACGTGCTGCAAGGCAATGACAAGGTGCACTTGCTGGCGGCTTACGTGTACAGCCTGTCCCATAACGCTGAAGGCGCAACGCCAGACAGCCAACCGCAGTAAAAGCTCTACCTGTGGCGAGGGAGCTTGCTCCCGCTGGAGTGCGAAGCGCTCCCACGATTTTGGGGCCGCTACGCAGCCCAACGGGAGCAAGCTCCCTCGCCACAGGCATAAGTCGCGACCAAGTGTCGCACCCCTTCCAAACCCAACTTTCCCCTCCTCCTATTCGGGTCTACGCTTGTTCCCACAGTGGAGCAATTCTGGCGTAGGCGACGGTATCCGTTGCGCCCTCTAAAATTCCTGTCCACTTGATCAGCTTTCTATTTCGGTCTTTATCCTTACACCAAACATGGAAAGGGCGCAGAATCTGGCGTGGAACGCATTGATACAGGTCAGCCATTGCGTTGCAATGGCCCCTCGGTTTCTACATACTTGCGGCCGATTTTACCTATAAAAAAACCTAAACCGTGGAACCTTAGAATGAGCACAGCAATCAGTCCGACTGCTTATAACTATAAGGTAGTCCGCCAGTTCGCCATCATGACGGTGGTCTGGGGGATCCTTGGCATGGGGCTCGGGGTGTTCATCGCCTCGCAACTGGTTTGGCCGCAATTGAATTTCGACCTGCCCTGGACGACTTTCGGCCGCCTGCGCCCACTGCACACCAACCTGGTGATCTTCGCCTTCGGCGGATGTGCACTGTTTGCCACCTCCTACTATGTCGTGCAGCGCACCTGCCAGACGCGACTGATTTCCGATGGTCTGGCCGCCTTCACCTTCTGGGGCTGGCAGGCGGTCATCGTCGGCGCCATCATCAGCCTGCCCCTGGGCTACACCACTACCAAGGAATACGCCGAGCTGGAATGGCCGATCGCCATTTTGCTTGCCATCGTGTGGGTGACCTACGGCCTGGTGTTCTTCGGCACCATCGTCAAGCGCAAGACCAAGCACATCTACGTGGGCAACTGGTTCTACGGGGCCTTTATCGTGGTCACGGCGATGCTGCACATCGTCAACCACGCCTCCCTGCCGGTGAACCTGTTCAAGTCCTATTCGGCCTATTCCGGCGCAACGGACGCGATGATCCAGTGGTGGTACGGCCACAACGCCGTAGGCTTCTTCCTCACCACCGGTTTCCTGGGGATGATGTACTACTTCGTGCCCAAGCAGGCCGAGCGTCCGATCTACTCTTATCGCCTGTCCATCGTGCACTTCTGGGCGCTGATCACCCTGTACATCTGGGCCGGCCCTCACCACTTGCACTACACCGCTTTGCCGGATTGGGCACAGTCCCTGGGCATGGCGATGTCGATCATCCTGCTGGCGCCAAGCTGGGGCGGCATGATCAACGGCATGATGACCCTCTCGGGCGCCTGGCATAAGCTGCGCACCGACCCGATCCTGCGGTTTCTGGTGGTGTCCCTGGCGTTCTACGGCATGTCGACCTTTGAAGGTCCGATGATGGCGATCAAGACCGTCAACTCGCTGTCCCACTACACCGACTGGACCATCGGCCATGTACACGCCGGGGCGCTGGGCTGGGTGGCGATGATCTCCATCGGCGCGCTGTACCACATGATCCCCAAACTGTTCGGCCGCGTGCAGATGCACAGCGTCGGGCTGATCAACGCACACTTCTGGCTGGCCACTATCGGCACCGTGCTCTACATCGCCTCGATGTGGGTCAACGGCATCACCCAGGGCCTGATGTGGCGTGCGATCAACGATGACGGCACCCTCACCTACTCCTTCGTCGAAGCGCTGCAAGCCAGCCACCCGGGCTTTATCGTACGTGCCCTGGGCGGTGCGTTCTTTGCCAGCGGCATGCTGTTGATGGCCTACAACGTCTGGCGCACCGTGCGTGCCAGCGACCCTGTAGAAGCCGAAGCCGCCGCCAAGATCGCCGTTGTGGGAGCTCACTGATGAAGCATGAAGTAGTCGAGAAGAACATCGGCCTGTTGGCCTTCTTCATGGTCATCGCCGTGAGCATCGGCGGCCTGACCCAAATCGTCCCACTGTTTTTCCAGGACGTGACCAACAAGCCGGTCGAAGGCATGAAGCCGCGCACCGCCCTTGAACTGGAAGGCCGCGACGTCTACATCGCCAACGGTTGCGTGGGCTGCCACTCGCAGATGATCCGCCCTTTCCGTGCTGAAACCGAACGCTACGGCCACTACTCGGTCGCCGGTGAAAGCGTGTGGGACCACCCGTTCCTGTGGGGTTCCAAGCGCACCGGCCCGGACCTGGCCCGTGTGGGTGGGCGTTACTCCGATGACTGGCAGCGTGCGCACCTGTACAACCCGCGCAACGTGGTGCCTGAGTCGAAAATGCCGGCGTACCCGTTCCTCGTGGAAAACAAGCTCGACGGCAAGGACACCGCGAAGAAGATGGAAGTCTTGCGCACCCTGGGCGTGCCCTACACCGACGAAGACATCGCCGGCGCAGCCGCAGCCGTGAAGGGCAAGACCGAAATGGACGCATTGGTGGCCTACCTGCAAGGCCTTGGCACCATCATCAAAAGCAAACGGTGACCTACATGGATATCGGGATGATTCGTGGCCTGGGCACCGTTGTGGTGATGGTGGCCTTTATCGGCCTGGCGTTGTGGGTGTTCAGCCCACGGCGCAAGTCGGAGTTTGACGACGCGACCATGCTGCCCTTTGCAGATGATCCCGAAGCCATCAAGCACGTCGAGCAAGCTTCTAGGAGTAACAAAGAATGACTACGTTCTGGAGTCTGTACGTCACAGTCCTCAGTCTGGGTACCATCTTCGCCCTGACCTGGCTGCTGCTGTCGACCCGCAAGGGCCAGCGCACCGAGCAGACGGACGAGACCGTCGGCCACTCGTTCGACGGCATCGAGGAGTACGACAACCCGCTGCCCAAGTGGTGGTTCATGCTGTTTGTCGGCACCATCGTCTTCGCCCTTGGTTACCTGGTGCTTTACCCTGGCCTGGGCAACTGGAAGGGCCTGCTGCCAGGCTACAACTACCTCGACAACGACAAGCAAACCCCGTTCGCCAACGGCCAGACCGGCTGGACCGGCGTGCACGAATGGGAAAAGGAAATGGCCAGGTCGGAGGCCAAGTTCGGGCCGATCTTCGCCAAGTTCGCATCGATGCCCATTGAAGAAGTCGCCAAGGACCCGCAAGCCTTGAAGATGGGCGGTCGGCTGTTTGCCTCCAACTGCTCGGTGTGCCACGGCTCCGACGCCAAGGGCGCCTACGGCTTTCCCAACCTGACCGACGCCGACTGGCGCTGGGGTGGCGAACCCAACACCATCAAGGAAACCATCATGAAGGGCCGCCACGCGGTGATGCCAGGCTGGGCCGAAGTCATCGGCGAGCAAGGCGTGGCTGACGTAGCAGGCTTTGTGGTGACCCAACTCGATGGGCGCAAACTGCCGGAAGGTGCCAAGGCCGATGTGGCCAACGGTGAGAAACTCTTCGCCGCCAACTGCGTGGCCTGCCACGGCCCGGCCGGTAAAGGCACCCCCGCCATGGGCGCGCCGGACCTGACGCATCCGGGGGCGTTCATCTACGGTTCAAGCTTTGCGCAACTGCAGCAGACCATCCGTTATGGCCGCCAGGGCCAGATGCCCGCGCAGGAGCAGTTGCAGGGCAATGACAAGGTGCACTTGCTTGCGGCGTATGTGTATAGCTTGTCGCATGGGGATAAGAAGGCTGAGGAGCAGTAAGACCTCTGAAACAATAATGGAGCCCCGCGCAGCGAATGCTGGCGGGGCTTTTTTGTTTTAGCTGCGAAACTTTCAAAGCCAAATCTACCGCTCGTAGCCTCAACCTTGCCGCGCGCACTCGCCAAGTAGTAACGTAACTACATTCACTCCAGCGAAGGGGACCTACCCCATGACCATCACGACCATTTCCAGCCGCGAATTCAACCAAGACACAAGTGGTGCCAAAAAAGCCGCCCGCAAAGGGCCGGTTTTTATCACTGATCGCGGCAAGCCTGCCCATGTACTGCTAAGCATTGAGGACTACGAGAAGCTGACAGGTCTGAATGCCGACATCGTTGACCTGTTGGTGATGCCGGAAGCGGCCGATATCGACTTCGAAACCGAACGTGCCGTGATCATTCATCGACCCGTGGACTTTTCTTGATGTATTTGCTCGACACGAATGTGATCTCTGAACTGCGTAAACCTCAGGCTGATGCGAATGTCGTGGCTTGGGCAAAAAGTGTGGTGGCGCCACGTATGTTTATTTCGGCGATCACGCTGAAGGAATTGGAAACCGGAGTCCTGCGAATTGAGCGGCGAGACCCGGCACAGGGGAAGGTGTTGAGAGCCTGGCTCAAGCGTCATGTGATGCCCGCCTTTGATGCCAGAATCCTGCCCGTCGATGCAGCAGTCGCGTTGCGTTGCGCACACTTGCATGTACCCGACCGAGCCAACGAAAGTGATTCATTGATTGCCGCAACTGCGCTGGTTCATGGGCTCACCGTCGTCACGCGCAACATCAGCGACTTCCAATCGAGCGGCGTTGCACTGATCAATCCATGGGACGAATGACCGGCTTACCGACAAAAACCGTCCATACTTGCCAAGTCAATTGATCCAGGTCACGTACACCATCAATTGATTTCCCCCAACGCGACCAAAGGTCGCACCCTTTGCGCACCATCGGGGGCGTATCATTAGGCCACTGCAACACCCTTAATTTGACCCCGGCTGGCACGTACTGGCCGAGGCAAATCTCCACCGCCGTGGGATGCAATGATGAGCGACCAGATACCGGTACATGACGTTACCCCGCCTGCCAAGACCGTCGACCTCTACGCTTCGCGTGAGAAGATTTACACCCGCGCCTTCACTGGCTTGTTCCGCAACTTGCGCATGGTCGGCGGTGCCGCTCTGTTCCTGTTGTACTTCGGCACGGTGTGGCTGAACTGGGGCGGTCACCAGGCGGTGTGGTGGAACCTGCCGGAGCGTAAATTCTTTATTTTCGGCGCAACGTTCTGGCCCCAGGATTTCATCCTGCTGTCGGGCATTCTCATTGTCGCGGCCTTTGGCCTGTTCTTTATCACCGTATACGCCGGGCGCGTGTGGTGCGGCTATACCTGCCCGCAAAGCGTGTGGACATGGATCTTCATGTGGTGCGAAAAGGTCACCGAAGGCGACCGCAACCAGCGCATCAAGCTCGACAAGGCGCCCATGAGCGCCAACAAATTCCTGCGCAAGTTCAGCAAGCACAGCCTGTGGCTGCTGATCGGCTTTGCCACTGGCATCACCTTCGTCGGCTACTTCTCGCCGATTCGCGAACTGGTGTTCGACTTTTTCACTGGCCAGGCCGATGGCTGGTCGTATTTCTGGGTGGGTTTCTTCACCCTCGCCACCTACGGCAACGCCGGCTGGCTGCGTGAGCAGGTGTGCATCTACATGTGCCCCTATGCGCGCTTCCAAAGCGTGATGTTCGACAAGGACACCTTGATCGTGTCCTATGACCCCCGCCGTGGCGAAGTGCGTGGCCCACGTAAAAAGGGTACCGACTACAAGGCCCAGGGCCTGGGCGACTGCATCGACTGCACGATGTGCGTGCAGGTATGTCCTACCGGTATCGATATCCGCGACGGGCTGCAAATCGAATGCATCGGCTGCGCCGCCTGTATCGATGCCTGCGATAACATCATGGACAAGATGGAGTACCCACGCGGCCTGATCAGCTACACCACCGAACACAACCTGTCGGGGCAGAAAACCCATAAGCTGCGCCCGCGCCTGATCGGTTACGCCCTGGTATTGCTGGCAATGATCAGCCTGTTGGTGGCCGCCTTCTTCATGCGCTCGCTGGTAGGTTTCGACGTCAGCAAAGACCGCGTGCTGTATCGCGAGAACGCCGAAGGGCGCATCGAAAACGTCTACAGCCTGAAGATCATGAACAAAGACCAGCGCGACCACACCTACGTGCTCGACGCCGCTGGCCTGCCAGACCTCAAGCTGCAAGGCCGGCGCGAAATCAAAGTGGCCGCCGGCGATATCGTCAGCATGCCGGTGGAGTTGTCGAGTGCGCCCGAGCAGTTGCCGTCGAGCACCAACGAGGTGACCTTCATCCTCGAAGACGCCGATGACACCAGCGTCCATATTGAAGCCAAGAGCCGATTCATCGGCCCACAAGTCCGTTAACAGGGAACATACGCATGCCCGCAACTACTGCCGCCAGCCCTTGGTACAAGCACCTCTGGCCCTGGATCATCATCGCGATTCTGGCCTGCTCGGTGACCCTGACCTTGTCCATGGTGACCATCGCAGTGAACAACCCGGACAATCTGGTCAACGACAACTACTACGAGGCCGGCAAAGGCATCAACCGTTCCCTGGACCGCGAACGCCTGGCCCAGACCCTGCAACTGCGCGGCAAGCTGCACCTGGACGAACTGACCGGCGAGGTCGAGCTGCAACTGACTGGCTACAGCAATCCAAATACCCTGGAGCTGAACCTGATCTCCCCGACCCAGCCAGAGAAGGATCGCAAGATCAACCTCACCCGCAGCGACAGCGAGCCCGGCCGCTACATTGGCCAGGTCACCGACAAGGTCGAAGGTCGCCGTTTCGTGGAACTGCTTGGCGTGGAAGGCGGCAACACCTGGCGCCTGTTCGAAGAGGAAGAGGTCAGCCATGACAAGGATTTGTTGCTGGGTGACGAACCGTTGCAGGGCGCTGAAGACTTGAAGAAGTAGACGATGATCGTTCCCACGCTCTGCGTGGTAACGCCTTGCTGGACGCTCTGCGTCCGCTTTGTGACGCAGAGCGTCACGGGCAACATTCCCACGCAAAGCGTGGGAACGATCTGCGGAACCGAGTAATGACCCAACCCACCCCCTGCTACCAC
>NZ_WKFA01000080.1:0-21170 GCF_021605325.1 Pseudomonas sp. PA-7-1E | reverse complement strand
AAAAACGAGGAGGGGAACGAAGGGGGGGGGGTATGGTCAGGACGGGGGCGAAGACGGGGCAGAAAACAAGCAGCGGCTCGGCATGCAGGCGGGAGCAAGCTCCCTCGCCACAAGTCACTGGTTGTCTGCTCTAGCTCTTAACTGACTGGCATTAGGGCAAGCCCGGCTCCCACAGGGATCTCTACACGTCTGACGGTCTTTTAAAAGGCAAAGGCGCCATCAAACACCGGCTTGTCATCCAGCGCCAATACCCCACTGGCAAAGATCAGGTCCAGGTGATGACTGCCTTTCTGCCCGCCACCCAAGCCCAGGTGCAGCCCGCAGTGACGCTCTTCAAACCCGGCATTGCGCGCATACAGGTCCTTGACCCCTTCATTGGTGCCAATCCCCAACTCCTCCACGCGACGGTTGGACGGGTTGGCATTCAGGTACTTGTTGAAGTCATCTGCCAGCCCCGGCACTTCGCTGGCCACGCTGCAAACGGTGGAGTTCTCGATCCATAACTCCAACGGGGATTGCAGCACGCCGTATTTGCGTGCAAAGGGGATGGTACTGAGGAAGGTGCCGACAAACCGCACCTGGCCGTTGATGGCTTCGCTGTGGGTGGCGATTTCGCCGGGCGCCAGGTCGTGGTTGCCGACGCCGTTGATATTGGTCCACTTCTTGATGCTGCTCATCGGCGCTTCCAGGCGCGAACCGTGTTTGTCGGTAAAACTCAGCACGTTGGCCTGGGCCATGCGCCGGATCAGTGTGGCGTTGAGGTCGGCGATGCGTTGGGGCTCGACGCTGAAGGTGTCGTAAAAATAGTCGCCGTAATCCTTGAACAGCAGGGATTTCTTCCAGTGCTCGGCCATCACGCCTTGCAGGGCGCGGATAAAGTCAGGGCCTTCGGCGCGTGGGTTGGGCAGCGTGGAGGAATCGTAGAGAAACAGGTACAGATCACAGGTTTGAATGGCCTTTGCCAGGGTGTCGCTGGGCGCCAGGTCCAGGCGTTGCAGTTGGAAGTTGAAGCGGGCGGCGCTGCCGTGGGTGATCGCCTGGGCGATGGCGTCATAGCGCTCGGTATGGCCCAGCAACACGGTGGGGCGGTTCAGGCCGTTGAGGGCCGGGTGGTGAGCAAGGTAGTAGAGAAAGTGTTCGACGGCGCGGGCCTTGTCCATGACGGGTGTCCTTCGGTGCCTTGGGTAAGGGGGCAGGCGCCGTGCACAGCGCCTGCCGGATGCCTGCCGGTTATTAGAAAGGCCACATCGCGGTGCCAAAAGGCACAACGGCATCGGCTTGCATCATTTCAACGGCGGCCTCATGGGTCGGCGCTTCAAACCAATCGTCGAGTTGCAGTTCGGTTTCCAGGTCGTTTTCCAGTGCTTGCATGGTGTATCTCCTAGAGGACGTTGATTGAGAACGGCTCACCCACGGGCTTCGCGGGCAAGTGGAAAGAACCTAGAAGAGAGTGTTTCGAAATGCAAAAAATTTATTGACACGGTTTCATTTGGATTTTTTCTTCTGTTTTTTGGCGGATTTTTTTATTCAGGCAAAACAGTGAATTGGCTGAAGCGATTCTTCAGACGTGGCCTTCCGACAGAATTCCGTTGAGGGCTGCCAAAGTCTGGCTGTAACGCAGGATTTCCGCGGTGTAACGATAGATTTACGCAACTGCCCTGCCGTTGTTGGGGGGCGCGCCGATGTAAGCATTAGCTGACAGAATTGCCTGTGCACTTTCCCGGTGCGTGCCGAAGCTGTCGAGCGGTGTACAATGCGCCGCGTTTTACTGTGACCCCCCTTGCGTACCCACGCAAAAGGCCAAGACCTCAGGGTTTGATCCCCCTGATCACTCCGCCTGGCCACGAGCCGGACGGGTTCGATTTCGTCACAGATAAAAACAAACAGGTGACGCATGACCGTTAGAAAGACGCTGTACTCCTGGTGCCTGCGCTGGGGTTTGAGCGGCGCTGCTTGAGTCGGTAATTCAAGGCAGCAACCTGCATTCAACTCTTCAAACCTTGCGTGAGACCCTTTTCATGAGTGGACCCCATTCCTCTTCAGGCGAGCTGAAACGCGGCCTGAAAAATCGGCATATCCAGTTGATCGCCCTCGGTGGCGCCATCGGCACCGGCCTGTTCCTGGGCTCGGCCGGGGTGCTCAAATCCGCCGGCCCGTCGATGATCCTGGGCTATGCCATTTGCGGCTTTATCGCCTTCATGATCATGCGCCAGCTTGGCGAAATGATCGTCGAGGAGCCCGTCGCCGGCTCCTTCAGCCATTTTGCCCACAAGTACTGGGGCGGTTTCGCCGGTTTTCTGTCGGGCTGGAACTGCTGGATTCTGTACATTCTGGTGGGTATGTCGGAGCTGACGGCCGTCGGCAAGTACGTGCATTACTGGTGGCCGGAGATTCCGACCTGGGTCTCTGCTGCGGCCTTCTTCGTGCTGATCAACGCGATCAACCTGGCCAACGTCAAAGTCTTCGGTGAAGCCGAGTTCTGGTTCGCCATCATCAAGGTGGTGGCGATCGTCGGCATGATTGCCTTGGGCAGCTACCTGCTGGTCAGCGGCAGCGGCGGCCCGCAGGCCTCGGTCAGCAACCTGTGGGAGCATGGTGGTTTCTTCCCCCATGGCGTCGGCGGCTTGGTGATGGCCATGGCGATCATCATGTTCTCCTTCGGCGGCCTGGAAATGCTCGGCTTTACCGCTGCCGAAGCCGACCAGCCACGTACCGTCATCCCCAAAGCGATCAATCAGGTGATCTACCGCATCCTGATTTTCTACATCGGTGCCCTGGTAGTACTGCTGTCGCTCACACCGTGGGACAGCCTGCTGGCGACCCTCAACGCCTCCGGCGATGCCTACAGCGGTAGCCCGTTCGTGCAGGTGTTCTCGATGCTGGGCAGTAACACCGCCGCGCATATCCTCAACTTCGTGGTGCTGACCGCCGCGCTGTCGGTGTACAACAGCGGTACCTACTGCAACAGCCGCATGCTCTTGGGCATGGCCGAGCAGGGCGACGCGCCCAGGGCCCTGGCGAAGATCGACAAGCGCGGCGTGCCGGTGCGTTCGATCCTGGCCTCGGCGGCGATCACCCTGGTGGCGGTGCTGATGAACTACCTGATGCCCCATGACGCGCTGGAACTGCTGATGTCGCTGGTGGTGGCCACGTTGGTGATCAACTGGGCGATGATCAGTTTCTCCCACGTCAAGTTCCGCCAGCACATGAACCGCACCGGCCAGGTGCCGCTGTTCAAGGCGTTGTGGTATCCGTATGGAAACTACATCTGCTTGGCGTTCGTGGTGTTTATCCTGGTGATCATGCTGATGATGCCGGGGATTCAGGTGTCGGTATATGCGATCCCGGTGTGGGTAGCGTTCATGGCAGTATGTTACTGGATCAAGAACAAGCGCACGGCGCGGCCGGCTATTGGCGCAACGGGTCCGGTTCTGGAGTAGGACTTTTCCCCTTGCAGAAAACCCGGCGCCCTGCCGGGTTTTTTGTGGGTATGGCAGGTTAGAATCGCCCCCTCTTTTTTCCGCATGCCCGGAGGCCCCGATGCAATACACCGACGTCGCCGATAGCGCCTTGCAGCGCGATGAGCTGGAAGACTTGATAGACCGGCACAGCGGCCCTTTGCGCTTGATCGGAGTAGATTTAAGTGGCGTCGACCTGTCGCGCATGGCACTGGACAACTGGGTGTTCGAGCGCTGCACACTGGTCCAGACCTCGTTTCTCGGTTCTCGACTGGAAGGGACTCAGTGGAAAAACTGCCGAGCCAGCCTCGCCATTTTCGAAGCGGCCAACCTGCTCGAGGCGCAATTCCACAGTTGCGATCTGAACAACACTCGTTGGCAGCGCAGCAAACTGTCCCAGGCGACTTTTACCCAGTGCAAGCTGACGGGCGCCAATTTCACCCATTGCGCGTCACTGGGGCTGAGCTTCAGCGAAACCCTGCTCAACAGTGCCTTTTTATCCGGGTTGTCGTTTGCTCGAAGTGTGCTCAAGAATCTGGATTTTTCCGACAGCGACTTGTCGGATACGGACTTTCGCAAGGCTGAACTGGTCGACTGCAGCCTCGCACATGCCCGCATCAACGGCGCTAATTTTGCGGGTGCCGACTTGCGCGGTGCAGATTTGAGCGGTTTTCGCCTCAATGATGCCAAACTGTTCAAAGGCGCCGTGATTTCCAAAGCCCAGGCGTCGATATTGTTGTCCGAGTTGGGCTTGTCCGTTGCCTAAGGTTTTGATTGATGCTGGAAATTTCCAACAATGTGCACCTGCCCGACGCCGAGATCGAGCTGACCGCCATTCGTGCCCAGGGTGCCGGTGGGCAGAACGTCAATAAGGTGTCGAGTGCGGTGCACCTGCGGTTTGATATTCCGGCCTCGTCGTTGCCGGAGTTTTACAAGGAGCGCCTGCTGGCGCTGCGTGACAGCCGGATCACCAGCGAAGGCGTGCTGGTGCTCAAGGCCCAGCAATATCGCACCCAGGAGCAGAACCGTGCCGATGCGCTGGAGCGCCTGGTGGAGTTGATCCAGAGCGCCACCAAGGTCGAGAAAAAGCGTCGTCCGACCAAGCCCACCCTGGGTTCGAAGAAACGCCGCCTGGAGTCCAAGACCAAGCGCGGCAGCATCAAGGCCGGGCGCGGCAAGGTCGACTTCTAGGCGTCGCGTGTTTCGCGGGCCTTAGGCGCCTGGCGGTACAGGTAGAAGCTCAGCAGCAAACCGGCGAAAGCTGCGAGGGCCGCGAACAGGAAGATTGAGGCAAAGCCAAAACCTGCCGCCACGGCGCCCGCCAGCGGCCCGGTGATGCCCAGGGACAAGTCGATAAACAGCGAATAGGCGCCCACCGCCGAACCTCGGCTGGAGGCCGGCACCAGGTTGACCGCCTCTACCCCCAGCGCCGGGAACACCAGGGAAAAGCCGAAACCGCTCAACGCCGCACCCGCCAACGCCAGTTGGGCATCCGGCGCCAGCCACAGCAACAGCAGGCCCAGCACTTCCACTGACAGGCAGGCGATTGCGACGCGAAAACCGCCAATGCGGTTGATCAAATTGCCAAACAGCAAGCGTGCGCCGATAAAACTGGCACCGAACAGACTCAAGGCCCACACCGCGTTATCCCAGTGCTGGGTGCTGTAATACAACGTGATAAAGGTGGCGATGGTGCCAAAGCCGATGGAGCCCAGCGCCAGCGCGCAACCATGGGGCAGCACGCGGCCCAGCACGTTCATGAACGGCAAACGTACGCCGGGCACAATCGGCGCCGCTTGTTTTTTCCAGGCCAACAGCACACCCAACACGGCCAACAGAATGATGCTGACGCCCATGCTCCACAGCCCCAAATGGCTGACCAGCAGCACCCCCAACGGCGCACCCACCGCCAGCGCGCCGTAGCTGGCGATGCCGTTCCAGGAAATAACCTTGGCCGTGTTCGCCGCGCCGACACGGCCAATGCCCCAGCCAATCGCGCCCGAACCCACCAGGCTTTCAGCGCTGCCCAGCACCAGCCGCCCGACCAGCAGGCAGCCGAGGCTCAGAGCCGGCAGGCTGGAAAACCACGCCGCAAACAACATGAACACGCCACTCAAACCGCAGCCCACCAAGCCGAGCAGCACGGCGCGCTTGCTGCCCAGATTGTCGATGATCTTACCGGCATAGGGGCGGCTCAGCAGGGTTGCCAGGTATTGCACGCTGATCACCAGCCCGGCGATAACGGCGCCATAGCCCAGCTGGCTATGGACATAACCCGGCAATACGGCCAGGGGGATGCCGATATTCAAGTAGCCGATGAAGGTAAACAGCACGATGGAAACGACTTGCAGCGTGACCGTCATGGGGCGCTGGGTATCTGGCATGGGAGAGATCCACTGTCGCAGCAGGTAAAGATAGGCTGCTAATGATACCGGTGCGCAAGCCGGGCAGGGCGGCAAAAATGTAAAACGTCAGATCTAAGGCAGATCAAGCTTGGGCGGGGGCCAGCAATTGGGTGGTCACCAGGGCCGCCAGGGCGTTTTCCTGGGTGCCGAAGCGCTTGAGCAGTGCTGCTTGCTTGTCGGCACTGAGGCGGTTCCAGACTTCGACCATCTGCAAGGCAGCGTCGAGTACAGCGGCGTCCGGCGTGACGGAAGGGGAAGTGGTCATAGTGAAGGTCTCGGATAATTCAGGCAGTGTGGAAAGCGCTCAAAGGCGCGCTTTCCACACGGTCTGGTACGGCGTCAGTCTCGGCTTTCGCGCTCGACTGGTTTTGCTTCTTTGGCCTCAGGCTGCTTGTCGCTGGCCTGCTGCGGTGTTGGCTGCTCAGTTGGGTGCAGGCTTGGGAAGGGGAGATTAGGTATCTCGTGCATCGTGGTCGCTCCTCGCAAGGTCTGTTTTTTCAATCGCAGGTGATTCCGCGCTCTCAAAAAGCCTTGGCAGGATACAGCACCGTAAATGACAAAAAGACTTTTATCTCCACAGATGCACAATTTTTAATGGTTCAGGCGCAAGTGACATGAGGTCACACCCCTAGAACGGCACCTTGCCCAGGATCATGTCGCGGTACATCACAAAATCCCCCAGCAAGCTGTAGAACGGGTGCTGAAAGGTGGCGGGGCGGTTCTTTTCGAAGAAGAAGTGGCCAATCCAGGCAAAGCTGTAGCCTGCCAGGGGCAACGCCAGCAGCAGAACCAATGAGCCTCTGCCGATGGCGTACGCGAGAATGCCTATTACCAGGGTGGTGCCGATAAAGTGCAGGCGTCGGCAGGTGCTGTTGCCATGTTCGCTCAGGTAGTACGGGTAGAACTCGGCAAAACTGTTGAATTTCTTGATGTTTTCCACGGTCACCGGCCCTCTGGTTGCTGTGCCGCCAACGGGTGCGCGGCGGGGAGCTTATTTGAGTCTAGAGTGATCAGTGCTAACAGCCAGTGACAATAGATGCCACTTTAGTATCCTTGGCTTCCTGGCTGCCGTTTGAGCCTGCTTTCAACAAGAAGACGCCATGAGCGAACGAACAACTTCTGCAAGCTGGGCGATGGGCATCGTCAAGGCGCTGGAAATGGATGGCCTGGATTGCCGTGCCTTGTTCAAGCAACTGGGCCTGGACTACGCCGCCCTCAGTGACCCCGATGCGCGCTTCCCGCAAGACGCCATGACCCGCCTGTGGCAACGCGCGGTAGAGGTGTCGGGTAACCCGGCGATTGGCCTGAACATGGGCAAGGTGGTGCGCCCGGCCTCGTTTCACGTTGCCGGTTATGCGTTGATGTCCAGCAACACCCTGGCCGAAGGTTTTATGCGATTGGTGCGCTACCAGCGCATCATCGCCGAAAGCGCTGATTTGAGTTTTCGACTGTTACCCGAAGGCTATGCGTTGATTCTGACGGTGCATGGCGATCACCTGCCGCCGACCCGTCAAAGCGCCGAAGCCTCGCTGGCCAGCGCCCTGGCCCTGTGCGGCTGGCTCACCGGGCGCACCCTGCAGCCCCGCAAAGTGCTGCTGCAAGGCGAGCAGCCGGCGGACCTGGCGCCCTACCAACAGGCCTTTCATGCGCCTTTGCAATTCAATGCACCCTATGACGCGCTGATTTTCGAGCAGGCGGACATGGAGGCGCCGCTGCCCACGGCCAACGAAGCCATGGCGCTGTTGCATGATCGCTTTGCCGGTGAATACCTGGCGCGTTTTTCCGAAAGCCGCGTGACCCACAAGGCGCGTCAGGTGCTGTGCCGCCTGTTGCCTCAGGGCGAGCCCAAGCGCGAATCCGTGGCCCAGACGTTGCACCTGTCCCAGCGCACCTTGCAGCGGCGGCTGCAGGAGGAGGGCACCAGCTTCCAGGCCTTGCTTGATGACACCCGGCGCGAACTGGCCGAGCAGTACCTGGCACAACCCAGCATGACCTTGCTGGAAATCGCTTACCTGCTGGGGTTTGCCGACCCGAGCAACTTTTTCCGCGCGTTTCGCCGCTGGTTCGATGCCACGCCCGGTGAATACCGGGCGCGCTTGCAGCAAACGTCGTCGGTCAGTGACGCCAGAACGCCGGAATGCACAACACAAACACGGTGATGATCTCCAGGCGCCCCAACAACATGCCCAGGGACAGGATCCACTTGGCGGCATCCGGCAGGGTGGCGAAGTTGCCGGCTGGGCCGATGGTTTCGCCCAGGCCGGGGCCCACGCCGGAAACGGTACTGGCGGCGCCGGTCAACGCGGTCATCCAGTCCACGCCTAGCAGCGACAGGGCCAGGGCGATCATGCAGATGGTGATGGCGAAGAAAAACGAAAAAGTCAGGATCGACCGCACAATCTCTTCATCGAGGCGATGGCCGTTGTACTTCTGCTTGATCACCGCGCGCGGATGGATCAACTGATTCAAGTTGGCCTTGAGCAGGATGTAGGCCACCTGGAAACGGAAGATTTTGATACCGCCCGCGGTGGAGCCCGAGCAGCCGCCGATAAAGCCCAGGTAGAAAAACAGCATCAGTGAGAAGTTGCCCCACAAGCTGTAATCCCCCAGTGCAAAGCCGGTGGTAGTCACCACAGACGTCACGTTCAGCGCCACATGGCGCAAGGCATCGAGCCAATGCAGGTTGGTGGTCCACCAGTACCAGGTGCCGAGTACCAGCCAGGTCACCAGCAACAGGCCGAGCAAGCCTTGCACCTGCTGGTCCTTGATCAGCGCCCGACGGTTACCACGTAAAGTGGCCACGTACAGGGCGAACGGCAAGCTGCCCAGGATCATCACCACCACCGCGACCCAATGCACCGCCGGTTGTTTCCAATGGGCCAGGGACTCGTCCGAGGTGGAAAACCCGCCCGTGGAAATCGCCGACATCGCATGGTTGATCGCATCGAACACGCCCATTCCGGCCCACCAGAAGGCCAGGCTGCCGAAGATAGTGATGCCCACATACGCCGCCACGATCAGGCGCGCCACCATGTGTGAACGAGGCATGACCTTTTCCGAGCGGTCCGAGGATTCGGTCTGGAACAGGCGCATGCCACCAATGCGCAGCAGCGGCAGGATCGCCACCGCCATGCCGATAAAGCCGATACCGCCGAGCCAGTGCAGCAGCGAACGCCACATCAAGATGCCCGGCGACATGCTGTCCAGCCCGCTCAACACGGTGGAGCCTGTGGCGGTGATGCCGGACATGCTTTCGAAGAACGAGTCGGTGTAGCTGATGTGCTGGGTCAGCAAAAAGGGCAGGGCGGCGAAGATGCACACCACCACCCAACTACTGACCGTCAGCAGGTACATGTCCCTGGGGCGCAGGTGCACGTGCTCTGGGCGACCAGGGATGACCAGCGCCAGGCCGGCGATAAAGGTGATCAGGCTGGCCCACAGGAACGAGGGCAGGTCGCTGGTGCGTTCGAAGATCACCAGGGTCGCCATCGGGATCACCATGGCGACCGCAAGGGTGATCAGGAAGATGCCGATGATGAAACCGATGATGCGCAGGGTCGGCAACGCCATGAAGTTCGCTCGGGTGATTGGGCAGAGGCGCCATTCTACCTGCGGTGCAGGTCTTGTAAACCAAGGGCTGCCGGTTGATGGAGAACCCCTGTGGGAGCTGGCCTGCCAGCCGGCGGATATCCACCTGACGCCCCGCAATCCAATGTGGGAGCTGGCTTGCCTGCGATGGCGGTGTGTCAGTTACAGATCAGTCGACTGAACCACCGCCATCGCAGGCAAGCCAGCTCCCACAGGTATAACGGCGGCAGTTATTGCGCGCATGAAAAAGGCGACCCGCAGGTCGCCTCTTTCAACTGCGCTTGATCAGAACTCGTGATCAGCGCTGTCCGGGTTCAGGTCGCTGATGCCCAGCTTGCCGGCAGCAGCCTCGATCGAGCCGGTCTGCTTGACCAGGGCGGCAATCGAGTCACGCACGATCTGGTTGCCCTTTTCATTGTCGGCGGCGATCAACTGGTCGTAGTGCTCGCCGTTGTTGGCGTGGTCAACCATCACCTGGATCTTCGCTTCGGTGGCGGCCAGGTCAGCCTTGAGGGCTGCATCTGCTGCCGGGTCGGCCTTGGCCACCAGGGACGACAGGCTGGCGCCGGTCATCTTGGTACCGTCAACACGGGTGTATTCGCCCAAGTAAACGTTACGGATGCCCTTGGCGTCGTAGAAGTGCGAGTAATGGGTGTTGTCGCTGAAGCAGTCTTGCTCGTCTTCCGGCGAGTTGGCTTCCAGGGACACTTTCATGCGCTCCCCGGCGAGTTCGCCCAGAGACAGGCTGCCCATGCCGAACAGCATTTTACGCAGGCCATCGGTCGCAGGTTCCGACTCCAGAGTGGCGCGGTAGTTGTCTTCGACGTTGGGCTTCCAGTTGCCGACCATTTCCTGCAGGTCGCTGACCAGCAGTTGGGTGACGGCGCGCAGGTAAGTGCGGCGACGCTCGTTGTGGCCGCCGGTTGCACCGTCACCGGTCATGTAGTCCGATGCCGGGCGGTTGCCCGCGCCTGGGCCGGTGCCGTTGAGGTCCTGGCCCCACAGCAGGAATTCGATGGCGTGGTAGCCGGTGGCGACGTTCGCTTCGGAACCGCCCAGTTCATTGAGGCTGGCGAGTTTTTCCGGAGTGATCTCCTTGACGTCGACCTTGTCTTCGCCGACCTGGATCTCGTTATTGGCGATGATATTGGCGTTCGCACCTGGGTTGCCCAGCGCGTGCTCGTAGGACTTGTCGACGTAGTCGATCAGGCCTTCGTCCAGGGGCCAGGCGTTCACCTGGCCTTCCCAGTCGTCGATGATGGTGTTGCCGAAGCGGAATACTTCGCTCTGCAGGTAGGGTACGCGTGCGGCGATCCAGGCGGTACGGGCCGCTTTCAGGGTTTCGTCGTTCGGGTTGGCGAGGAAGGTATCGATTGCGGTCTGCAGGGTTTTTGCGGTGGATTCGGCATCGCTGTACACCGCAAACACCATGTCTGCGTAGTGCGCGACCACGGCCTTGGCGGCCGCTTCGTCGACCTGGCCAGCCGGGGCAGCCGCCGGTGCGGTAGTGCTGGCGGCAGCGGGTGCCTGGGGCGCGGCGGCCTTGTCTTTACCTTCGCCGCAACCGGCGAGAGAAATGGCAATGGCCAGCAGACTGGCGGTGGCCAGGGGCATACGAATCATGGCGAACATCCTGCTTCGGTTGTTGAAAGGGCGCGCGGGGAGCGCAAACGCTGCGACATAATGCGAAAGATTTGCATTTTGTGTAAAGGCTTATACGCGGGAAATATTGAGTATCGAAGTGTAAATTCAAAGACTCACGGCGTTATTGCGCTCGGACTGCTTCAGGTAAGCCGTCAACTCCCGGGCCTGCAGCGGTTTGCTGTAGTGATAACCCTGCCCCTCATGGCACCCCTCGGAGATGATGTAGGCCTCCTGTTCGGCAGTCTCCACGCCTTCGGCAATCACCTGCATGCCCAGGCTTTTGCCCAATTGGATAATGGCGCGCACGATGGTGGCGTCATCGTCGTCGTCCTGCAGGTCCTGGACGAAGCTCTTGTCGATCTTGATCTTGTCCAGGGGCAGGCTCTTGAGGTAACTCAAGGATGAGTAGCCGGTGCCGAAGTCATCAATGGCGATCAGCGCGCCGGAGCGACGCAGGCTCAGCAGGTGCTGGGCTGCGGTGCTGATGTCTTCCATCAGGCCGGTCTCGGTCACTTCCAGCTCCAGGCTGCGGGGCGGCAGGCGATAGATCTGCATCAGGTTGTTGACCACCCGCGGCAACTCGGTGTGGTGCAGTTGCACGGTGGACAGGTTGACGGCCATGCGCAGCGCGGTGAAACCCTGGTCATGCCATTCGCGCAGTTGCCGACACGCCTGGTCCAGCACCCATTCGCCGATGGGAATGATGGTGCCGTTCTGTTCCGCCAACGGAATGAACAAGTCCGGCGGTACCAGCCCATGTTCCGGGTGTTGCCAGCGCAGCAGGGCTTCCACACCGACCACGTGATGGTCGAGATAGCTGATTTGTGGTTGGTACACCAAGTGAAACTGCTCGCGGCCCAAGGCGTCTCGCAAGTCTTTCTCCAGTTCACGACGCCGGCGCATTTCGCTGTCGACGCTGGCGATATAAAACTGATAGCGGTTGCGCGAGCGGCTCTTGGCCAGGGTCATGGTCTGCTCGGCTTTCTGGAGCAACTTCTCGGTGCTGTCGCCATCTTCCGGGAACAGCGTGATGCCGATGGTGGCGCGCAGGCGGATCAGGTCATGCTCAAGGGCGAACTCTGCTTCCAGGTCATCAAGGATGCTTTGCGCCAGTTCGGCGGCTTCGTAGGGCTGGTCGATATCGGCTTGCACCAGGGCGAACTGGTCGCCGCCCAGGCGGGCGAGCGTGCCCAGGTGGCCACTATGGGCGCGCAAGCGATCAGCCAGCGCCAACAAGAGTTTGTCGCCGGCCTGGTAGGTGAATTGCTCGTTGACGCTCTTGAAATCATCCAGCCCCACGCACAACACCGCGACACGGCGTTGCCGGCGGCCGGCGTCCGTGAGGATTTTGTCCAGTTGCGCCTGCAACTTCTGGCGGTTCGGCAGGCCGGTCAGGAAGTCGTATTGGGCCATGCGCAACAGGCTCGATTCGGCCTCGTGGCGCAGGTGGGTATTGCGCTCGATGGATTCGAGCAATTGGTTGGCGGTGTTTATCCACTGCCCCAGTTCGTTGCGTTCGTGGCCCTTGAGCTGAGGGATCTTGTGCTCGCTGGGGCGGTCCGGGTTGATCGAGGTCAGGTGCTCGATCATCCGCGACAGCGGTTTGGTGAGCATCCAGTGATACACCAGGTACAGCACCAGCCCCATGACCAGGGCGCGCAATACGCCCGAGATAAAGATGATGACCGAGCTGACCAGAAAACTTCGGCCATAGGTGGCGGTGTCGAGGGTGATGCTCAGGTCGCCGTAATATTCGCTGTAGGGGCCCTTGCCCACCAACGCAGTAGTAAAGGAGCGTTCCTGGCCAAGAATCAGGTCGGTCAACCAGCGGCTGGGCGACTGCTGTAAAGGACGGCTTTTTTCCGCCAGCATGGTCTCGTTGGGGTGCCCGATGGAAGCCATGCGCACAGCGTCGTCCTGGAACAGACCTTCGATCACCTGCATGCCCATCTCGCGATCCAGGCTGTACACGGCCTGGGTCGAGGGGTCGCGAAACATGTCGAGGATGCGCTGGGCATCGCCCGCCACGGCCTGGCGCGTCTTGTAGGCATCAAAAACGATCTGCGCCACGCTCAGCGCCACACCCACGATCAATGCCGAAAGCAGCACAACCCGTAGCAACTTCACCGACAAGCTGTTCTTGAGTTCCAGCTTCAAAGGGGCATTCCTTGTCTCATGCGGGTGGCCGTCAATATGCCATGAGTATTGGCAATCTGGTGATGGCAGTCAAAGGGACATTCGGGCTTGAGATTAATTGAAGGGGCTGGATAAACGTGGAGGGATACCCGCTTATGTCAGGGCGTTTGAGGCGTGGGCTGGACGTCGGGCAGAGAAGAAGAAGGCGGAACAGATCCGCCCTCTGTTTGGCGACGCTCTCAAAAATTGATCTTACCCTCTGGCTGTTGCTCTTCCCCTCCGACCTTTGACTGTTCACCCGCGATGTCTACGAGTTTGTTCGTCAAGTCCAGTGCGCTTTTCGCCAGGTCCATTCCCTTCTCAAGAAGACCGGATAACATTGGCACTGCACCCGCGGCCGTTGAAATAGGATCCATTGTCATTCTCCACATTGATTCAGGAGGTTTATTCCTCCTGGCGTTTGTGTGGTGAATAGTTACCGTTGGGTTCCGGGATTTCTGGCATGGCAATCAGGGCGCCCATGAAAAGCCCGGCAATCGCCGGGCTCTTTTTACTGCAAGCGTCGCTTAGGCAGTGAAGGTCTTGCCTTCGAACTGCTCAGCCACGAACTTCCAGTTGACCAGGTTCCAGAACGCTTCTACATACTTTGGACGCACGTTGCGGTAGTCGATGTAGTAGGCGTGTTCCCAGACGTCGCAGGTCAACAGCGGGGTGTCGCCGTTGGTCAGCGGGTTGCCGGCGCCGATGGTGCTGGCCAGGGCCAGGGAACCGTCAGCCTTTTTCACCAGCCAGCCCCAACCGGAACCGAAGGTGCCGACCGAAGTCTTGGTGAACTCTTCCTTGAACTTGTCGAACGAACCGAACGCAGCGTTGATGGCTTCAGCCAGTGCGCCGGTTGGTTGGCCGCCGGCGTTCGGCGCCAGGCAGTTCCAGTAGAAAGTGTGGTTCCAGACCTGAGCGGCGTTGTTGAAGATGCCGCCCGAGGAAGACTTGACGATCTCTTCCAGGGTCTTGCCTTCGAACTCGGTGCCAGGCACCAGGTTGTTCAGGTTCACGACATAGGTGTTGTGGTGCTTGTCGTGGTGGTATTCCAAGGTTTCCTTGGAGATGTGCGGCTGCAGGGCATCGTGTGCGTAGGGCAGCGGCGGCAATTCGAAAGCCATGATGATTCTCCTAATCAGGTCAGTTGCGGTGAGCGCAAGGCCGATCACGGGCGGCCAAACATGCGCCGGGGAGTTTGTACTCTTTGCGGCGCAGGGGGCCGATCATAGCACCGGGGGTGCGGCATAACCACGCAACAACTGTGTGGGATAGAGGTTCCAGAGCGTTTTGGAATATTGCTCAGGCGCTGATCAGTTGATAGGCCACCGAGAACATCATCGCGGCCACCAGCACGTCCAGCAGGCGCCAGGTGGCCGGGCGTGCCAACCAGGGTGCCAACCATGCCGCACCCAGCGCCAGGGTGGCGAACCACAGGAACGATGCACTGGCTGCACCGGCTACGTAGGCACCGGGTTCGGTTTGTTGCGCGCCCAGGGAGCCGATCAGCAGGACGGTATCCAGGTAGACATGGGGGTTGAGCAAGGTGACCGCCAAAGCGCTCAGCAGCACGGCGCGCATTGAGCGTGTCTTGAGGCTGTCGCTTTGGTCCAGGCTCTGTTTCGAGCAGGCCCTGCGCAGCGCGCATGCGCCATACCAGAGCAAGAACGCTGCGCCGCCCCAGCGTGCCACCGCCAGCAGTATCGGGCTCTGCGCCAGCACGGTGGCCAGCCCGAATACCCCAGCGGCCACTAGCAGTGCGTCGCAGATCACACACAACGCCGCCACGGGTAAGTGGTGTTCGCGGCGCAGGCTCTGCGCGAGTACGAATGCATTTTGGCTGCCGATTGCCATGATCAACCCGAGGGCCACCAGCAAACCGTTCATATAGCTTTGCCACATAGAAGGAGATCCTTGTTGATGCTCAAACGATGCTGGCTATGGTGCGGGTCGGGGCTGTATAAGAAAAACCAATATTGCTGATCGCTCATTAGAGAAACTGATGTTCGACTATAAATTGCTTTCCGCCCTGGCGGCGGTGGTGGAACAAGCCGGCTTTGAGCGCGGTGCCCAGGTGTTGGGGCTGTCGCAATCAGCCATCTCCCAACGCATCAAGCTATTGGAGGCGCGCGTCGGCCAGCCGGTGTTGATACGGGCCTCGCCGCCAACGCCCACCGATATCGGTCGGCGCCTGCTCAACCATGTGCAGCAGGTGCGTTTGCTGGAGCGTGACCTGCAAAGCCAGGTGCCGGCCCTGGACGAGGAGGGCATGCCTGAGCGCCTGCGCATTGCCCTGAATGCCGACAGCCTCGCCACTTGGTGGGCCGAAGCAGTCAGCGACTTCTGCGCCGAACAGCATGTGTTGCTGGACCTGGTGGTCGAAGACCAGACCGTGGGCCTCAAGCGCATGCGCGCCGGTGAAGTGGCGGCCTGCATTTGTGCCAGCGAGCGTCCTGTGGCCGGTGCTCGCAGCCTGTTGCTGGGCGCCATGCGTTATCGGGCGCTGGCCAGCCCGGCCTTTCTGGCGCGGCATTTTCCTGGAGGCGTGCGGGCCGACCAATTGGCGCGCACGCCTGCGCTGGTGTTCGGCCCGGATGATTTCCTGCAGCACCGCTACCTGGCGTCCCTTGGCGTGGACGGTGGTTTCGAACACCATCTATGCCCGTCATCCGAAGGTTTTATCCGCCTGACGGAAGCCGGCTTGGGGTGGGGCCTGGTGCCTGAATTGCAGGTGCGCGACCAGTTGGAAACCGGTGTATTGGTCGAGTTATTGCCAGATAAGCCCATCGATGTGCCGCTGTACTGGCATCATTGGCGCAGTGGCGGGCAACTGTTGGGCTTGTTGACCGACCATCTGGCCGATGTGTGTGGTCATTGGTTGGTGCCGTTGGAGTGATGGCGCGCGTCAAGGCAAGAGCGATGAAAAATGAAAGAACACGGAGTACGACATGAAAATTCTGGTCACCGGCGCAAGCGGCTTCATTGGCGGGCGCTTTGCGCGCTTCGCCCTTGAGCAGGGCCTGGACGTGCGGGTCAACGGGCGGCGCGCCGAGGGTGTGGAACACCTGGTGCGGCGCGGTGCCGAGTTCATCCAGGGTGATTTGAATGATGCCGACCTTGTGCGCGACCTGTGCCGCGATGTCGAAGCCGTGGTGCATTGCGCCGGCGCCGTCGGGCTGTGGGGCAAGTACCAGGACTTCCACCAGAACAACGTATTGGTCACCGAAAACGTCGTCGAAGCCTGCCTGAAACAGCGCGTGGGGCGCCTGGTGCACCTGTCGTCGCCGTCGATCTATTTTGACGGTCGCGATCACCTTGGGCTCACCGAAGAGCAAGTGCCCAAGCGTTTCAAGCATCCCTATGCCGCTACCAAGTACCTGGCCGAGCAGAAGGTGTTCGGCGCCCAGGAGTTCGGCCTGCAAGTGATAGCCCTGCGCCCACGCTTTGTCACCGGGGCCGGCGATATGAGTATCTTCCCGCGCTTGCTGAAAATGCAGCGCAAGAACCGTCTGGCGATCGTCGGCGACGGTTTGAACAAAGTCGACTTCACCAGCGTGCACAACCTCAACGAGGCGCTGCTCAGCAGTTTGCTCGCCACCGGCTCGGCCCTGGGCAAAGCCTACAACATCAGCAATGGCGCACCGGTGCCGATCTGGGATGTGGTGAACTACGTGATGCGGCAGATGGAGCTGCCCCAAGTGACCCGCTATCGATCCTACGGTTTGTCCTACAGCGTGGCGGCGTTGAACGAGGCATTCTGCGCGATGTGGCCGGGGCGGCCGGAACCGGCGTTATCGCGTCTGGGCATGCAAGTGATGAATAAAAACTTCACCCTCGACATCAGTCGCGCCAGGCATTATCTCGACTACGAGCCCAAGGTCAGCCTGTGGGCCGCGCTCGACGAGTTCTGCAGTTGGTGGAAAGCCCAGGACCCGGGCCGCCAATAACCTCATAAGCAGCAACACTTCGGGAACCCCATTCCAGGTTCCGAGTCGATCCATGCGCCGGGAGTGCGGTTTATACTCCTGCCGCTCGGCTTTACAGCCAGCCATCTCATTGATTCAGGGTAGATTCATGCGTAACGATGCTAAAGACGACTTCGACAACGTTCCCAGCCTGCGGGCCGACCTTGGGGATGACGATGATTTCGTGCCGACCCCCGCGACGTCGGTGCGTTCGCGAACGACGCCCGTGGTCAAGGTCAAGAGCGCCAGCACTGGTCCGTTGTGGGCATTGGTCGGTGCGCTGTTGATCGCCTTTGCGGGCCTGGCCTGGTGGAGCTTCCAGCAGATTTCCCTGATGGGCCAGCAGTTGGTTGCCACCCAGGAAAGCTTTGCCCGCATCAGCGAGGAAGCGGCAGGACGGCTACAGGCGATTTCCGGCAAGGTCGTGGCCAGCGAAGCGAATGTGAACAACGGCAGCGAAGCCTTGAAGCTGCAGATCAAGCAACTGGAAGCCCAGTTGCAGGAGCAGGGCAAGCAACAGTTGGGCGTCGCCGGTCAAACCACCGAACTTGACAGCCGCCTGGCCCAGATGAGCGCCAGCAACACCGAGCTGACAGCGGCCAATACCAAGCTGCAAGGCCAGGTGCAGGCCCTCACTGACGCGGTCACCAGCCTCACGGCAGCACAGGCCGAGAGCAAGGGCCTGGCCACCGATGTGGCGGCCTTGAAGAAACAAGGCAACCCAAGCGCGGCCATCGCCCGCCTCGAGCAGGACGTGCTGGTGCTCAAGAGCGCCCAGGAAAACCAGCCGGCCAATATCGACGCGCCGACCAACAAGGAATTTGACGTGTTCCGCATCCAGACCACGCGCAATATCACCACCTTGCAGAGCCAGGTGCAGAACTTGAATCAGCGTCTCAATGCGCCTGCTGCGGTCACCCCACTGGGTCAATGAACTCAAAATCATCCTCTGTAGGAGCGAGCTTGCTCGCGAAAAACGTTAACGATCACGCAGGTTCCCTGGAATAAACGCGGCGCTTGTGAGCTTTTCGCGAGCAAGCTCGCTTCTACATTCGGGTGTTGATTGTCACCACTCGGTGACATTTCTTTTCCCCTTCGTTACTTGCCCCTGCCGCGCCCTTGTTTAGACTCCGGTCATCCCAAAAAAACAATAAGGGCCACCCATGACCACCCACCCACTGCCTGCCAGCAGTTGGCTGAATGCACCTTCCCATCACGCTTGGCTCGCCGCGGAAGGCCAGCGCCTGTTGGCGTTCGCCAAGGCATCGCGCCTGCCGGACGGGTTCGGCAACCTCGACGATAAAGGCCAGTTGCCGGCCAATGCTCGCGCCGAAACCATGAACACCGCGCGCATGACCCACAGCTTTGCCATGGCCCATGCCATGGGGTTGCCGGGTTATGCCGAACTGGTGGCGCACGGTGTGGCAGCGCTCAGCGGCCCGCTGCGTGACAGTGAGCACGGTGGCTGGTTCGCCGCGCCCCAGGCGGCTGATGGCAACACCGGCAAGGCCGCCTATCTGCACGCCTTCGTGGCCCTCGCCGCCAGCTCTGCCGTGGTGGCCGGCGCGCCGGGTGCGCGCACATTAATGAACGACGCCGTCCATATCATCGACCAGTTCTTCTGGAGCGAAGAGGAGGGCGTCATGCTTGAATCCTTTGCCCGGGACTGGAGCGGCGTCGAAGCCTATCGTGGCGCCAACAGCAACATGCACGCCACCGAAGCTTTCCTGGCATTGGCCGATGTCAGTGGTGATACACGTTGGCTGGACCGTGCGCTGCGCATCGTCGAACGGGTGATCCACACCCATGCCGCTGGCAATCAATTCATGGTCATCGAACATTTCGATGCGCACTGGAAGCCGTTGCTCGGTTACAACCAAGACAACCCCGCCGATGGCTTTCGCCCCTACGGCATCACCCCCGGCCATGGTTTCGAATGGGCGCGGTTGTTGCTGCACCTTGAAGCTGCGCGCCTCAAGGCCAAGCTGGCCACGCCGGACTGGCTGGTGAGCGACGCCAAAGGCCTGTTTGCCAGTGCCTGCGAGTACGCCTGGGCGGTGGATGGTGCGCCGGGCCTTGTCTACACTCTGGATTGGAACCAGCGCCCGGTGGTACGCGAGCGCCTGCACTGGACCCATGCTGAAGCCAGCGCCGCTGCTCAGGCGCTGCTCAAACGTACCGGCGAGCTGCATTACGAAACCTGGTACCGACGCTTCTGGGAGTTTTGCGAAACCCACTTCATCGACCGGCTCCAGGGCAGTTGGCACCACGAACTCAGCCCGCACAACCAACCCAGCAGTAAAATCTGGGGCGGCAAACCTGACCTGTACCATGCCTGGCAAGCGGTCGTGCTGCCTGCACTGCCCTTGGCACCCAGCCTGGCCAGTGCATTGGGCAGCGGATGCTATGTCACCAGGTGGTGACATTTGTGCGTCCCTTTGTTACCTGCGCCCCGAAAATCCATGTTTAAACTCCGTGCAGCGCAAGCTCTAGACTTGCATGCATAACAACAAGAAAAGGTACTCAGATGAACGCGATTAATCGCCTCGCCGTCGCTATTTCCATTGCCTCGTTGTTCCCCCTCAGTGCATTTGCCGCCGACTCCAAAGGTACGGTGGAAGTGGTGCATTGGTGGACCTCCGGCGGTGAAAAAGCGGCTGTGGATGTCCTGAAGGCCCAAGTTGAGAAAGACGGCTTCACCTGGAAAGACGGTGCAGTGGCAGGCGGCGGTGGCGCCACCGCCATGACCGTGCTGAAAAGCCGTGCGGTCGCTGGCAACCCGCCAGGCGTTGCCCAGATCAAAGGCCCCGATATCCAGGAATGGGCCTCTACTGGCCTGCTCGACACCGACGTGCTCAAAGACGTCGCCAAAGAAGAAAAATGGGATTCGCTGCTCGACAAGAAAGTCTCCGACACCGTGAAATACGACGGTGACTACGTGGCCGTGCCGGTGAATATCCATCGCGTGAACTGGCTGTGGATCAACCCGGAAGTCTTCAAGAAAGCCGGCATCACCAAGAACCCAACCACCCTCGAAGAATTCTACGCAGCGGGCGACAAGCTCAAGGCTGCAGGCTTCATTGCGCTCGCCCACGGCGGCCAGCCTTGGCAGGACAGCACCGTGTTCGAAGCGGTGGTGCTTTCGGTAATGGGCGCTGATGGCTACAAGAAAGCGCTGGTCGACCTGGATAACGGCGCACTGACCGGCCCGGAAATGGTCAAGGCCCTCACCGAGCTGAAGAAAGTCGCGACCTACATGGACGTCGACGGCAAGGGCCAGGACTGGAACCTGGAAGCTGGCAAGGTCATCAACGGCAAGGCCGGCATGCAGATCATGGGTGACTGGGCCAAGTCCGAGTGGACCGCCGCCAAGAAAGTCGCTGGCAAGGATTATGAGTGCGTAGCGTTCCCGGGCACTGATAAAGCCTTCACCTACAACATCGACTCCCTGGCGGTGTTCAAGCAGAAAGACAAAGGCACTGCTGCGGGTCAGCAGGACATCGCCAAAGTAGTGTTGGGTGAAAACTTCCAGAAGGTGTTCAGCATCAACAAGGGCTCGATCCCTGTGCGTAACGACATGCTGACCAAGATGGAATCCTACGGCTTTGATTCCTGCGCCCAGACCGCCGCCAAGGACTTCCTGGCCGACGCCAAGACTGGCGGCCTGCAGCCAAGCATGGCGCACAACATGGCCACCACCCTGGCGGTGCAAGGTGCGTTCTTTGATGTCGTGACCAACTTTATCAACGACCCGAAAGCCGACCCGGCCGACACGGCCAAGAAGCTTGGCGCGGCGATCAAGTCGGCCAAGTAACACCCTATGTAGGAACCCGGCTTGCTGTGGCGAGGGAGCTTGCTCCCGCTCGGGGGGGGGGCGGCCCCCCAAGACAGCGCTTGTTTCCTGCCCCGCGGGGGCGAGAGCCCCCCCCCCAAAA